>NZ_JBVHYH010000015.1:0-126126 GCF_055569135.1 Kitasatospora sp. NPDC029367 | reverse complement strand
GGGATGAGTGCGCTATTAGGGGCTCGCTTTTGTGGGGGGGTTTCCTCCCCCCCCCCCCCCCCCCCCCCCCCCCCCCCCCCCCCCCCCCCCCCCCCCCCCCCCCCCCCCGCCCCTCACTCCCCCTCGGGCACCTCCACGATCAGCAGGGTTCCCCGGCTGCCCGCGCGCACCGCGTGCCGGGTGCCCGCCGGGATGCGGCACAGCTCCCCTGCGCCGACCGTCAGCTCCTCGCCACCCAACTCCAGCTCCAGGACGCCGTCGGCGACCACCAACACCTCCGCCGTCCCGTGCACCTCCTCCGGCAGCTCCCGGCCGTCCATCCGCAGCACCTTCACCGCCGCCGTCCCGACCCGCGCCAGCACCACCGACCGCCACGCGTCCGGCAGTTGGGCCGCCTGCTCCTTCACGTCCACCAAGCTCATGACCAGGGACGCTACCCGCGCCGACCCTCATTTTGGTTGACCGTTCGGCAAAACCTGCCAGGATCGCCGGAGTGAACGCTCGCGCGCTGTACGAGGCGCTACTCGACACCGACGGCCCCTACGGTGAGGTCATCGCGCCCTGGCTCGACCAGGCCGCCACCGCCGACTACCGCGCTCGCCTCCACCTCGCCGCCACCCCTGACACCCACTGGTGGACCGAGGACAAGGACCTCCTCCAGGAGCTCTACGCCCTCAGCCGGGTCAGCGACTACCTGCTCCTCGACCCCCAACTCCCACCCCACCACCACCTCTTCACCACCCTCGGCATGACCCCGGTCGCCGAACCGCACCCCTTCGACCCGTTCCTGCACGAGATCACCGAGGTCGAGCAGGCCGAGGACCGCGACTCCCCCATCGAGATCCTCGAGGTCCGTCACCCCGGCCTGATGCTCGGCGAGCTGCTGTTCAGCCGCGCCGGCGTACGGGTCCGGGCCGGCGCCGCGCACGCGGAACGCGGGGTGGCCGACCGCTGGCCGCTGTTCTGGACGCACCGCCGCGCCCACCGCCCCACCCGGGACCTCTCCCAGGGCTGGGGCGGCAACTCCCAGTGGCGCACCGACTTCCGCCTCGACTACCGCACCGCCGACGGCGACCTGCTCAACGTCGCCGAGGACGCCCCGATCGACGGCCGCCCCGACCTCGACCCCAACGCCTACGGCAACCTCGGGCCGGACGAGCGCCTGCTCACCCCTGCCGAGCGCCGCGAACTCCTCCGTCACCGCACCTTCCTACGCACCCCCGAGACCCCCGCCGCAGCCGACCCCTCCTGGGCGGCCGAGCTGTGGCCCTTCGAGTGGCGGCTGCCGCCGACCCCAGGTGAGGCCGGGTGAGTGCTGGATCACTGCACATGATCAGACCGCTTGATAGGTAGAGACCCATGGAAGAACTCATACGTCTCGACGACGTCGAGGAAGCCGCAGCCGGAGACGGGCACCTGCTGTGGGCAGCCCAGGGGCAGTACGACGGCCGACTCGGCCCGGGGGTGCGGGCCTGGCGCCACGGGACGGCCCTCGCGGTGGCGAGCCCCGATCTCTCCGCGCGGGACCGGCTGGCGGTCAAGGGCGGTGCCGATGACGCCGCACGGCTGGTGCGGCGCGTGCTGACCGAGGTCGGACCGACCTACCGCCCCGTCGGCCAGGCGTCGTTGATCGAGTCGCTGGCCGACGCGATCCCCGGTCTGTCGCTGTTCCCCCGGTTCTACTGGATGGAGACCTCGACCGCACCCGCCCCGCCCGCCGTCGCGGTGGAGTGGCTGGACGAGGTGACGGTGAAGGAGGCGACCTCGCTGTTCGACCGCTTCTTCCCCGACTCGTTCGCGCAGCCGGAGGACGGCAGTGCGCACCGTTGGGCCGGGATCGTCGACTCCCTCGACAGCCGCACCCCACCGGAGCCCCTGGCCGTGGCGGCGGACGTCTGGTCGGCGGCCGGTTGCGGGTTCATGGCCGGCGTGTGCACCCACCCCGCCGCCCGTGGGCGCGGGCTGGCGCAGGCCGTCTGCGGTTTCGTCCTCGGGGAGTTGGTGCGCCGGCACGGGCGGGCCGCCCTCATGGTGTACGGCGGGAATCAGTCGGCGATAGCCGTGTACGAGCGCCTGGGTATGGCCAAGCGGCCCCTTGCGGGGGCTCAGGTCGTCGCCTCCCCGTCGTAGCAGCCCGTCAGGCGTCCCCCTCAGGCCGCCTCAGCGCTCCTCAAGCCTCCTCAGGGCTCCTCGGGCCTCCTCACGCCTCCCCGCCGTGGTCGGTGAGCAGTTCGCCGAGCACGTGCCGGGCGGTGCGCGCCATCCGGGGGTTGCTGTCGCGGTAGTAGTCCAGCTCCGCCAGCGCCACGGACAGCGCCCAGCCCCTCCCCCGCTCCCAGGCCGCGTCATCGGCGCCGACGGCCGCCCGGAAGGCGTCACGGGCCGAAGCCGGGAGCACGTACCAGGCGGGGAGCAGGTCCACGGCCGGGTCGCCGAGGCCCGCGCAGCCGAAGTCGATGACGGCGCTGAGCCGGCCGGGCCCGTCGACCAGCAGGTTGCCGGGCTGGAGGTCGGCGTGGATCCAGACCGGCGGCCCGGGGTGCTCGGGCGCGCCGAGTACCGCCTCCCACAGCCCGGTTGCCGCCGCCGCGTCCACCACGCCCGCCAGCGCCGCGATCGCCCGCCGGACCGCCGCGTCCCGCGCCGCCAGCGGCTCGCTGCGGTAGGAGGCCGGGGCGCCCGCCGGGTCGGCCCGGTGCAGCGCGGTCACGAACGCGGCCAAGTCAGCGGCCAGCAAGCCCGGTTGAGGCACGTCCCCGGCGGTCGGGTTGGCCCCGTCCAGCCAGCGCAGCACCGACCACTCCCACGGGCAGCCGTCGAGCGGCTCACCCAGGGCCACCGGAACCGGTACGGCGACGGGCAGTTCGGGCGCCAGGCGGCGCAGCCAGGTGTTCTCCTTGCCGATGTCCTCGGCCACCCCGGGGATGCGCGGGATCCGCACCACCAGCTCGGCGCCGAGCCGGAACATCGCGTTGCTGGTCCCGGCCGAGTCCACCCGCTCGACCGGCAGACCGGCCCACTGCGGGAACCGTACGGCCACCATCCGGCGGACCAGCGCCTCGTCGAGGTCCACTTCGTCCGCGTGCATCTTCTGGGACATGGCGCCCGACCCTGCCAGCGCCGCGAGCCCCCAGCAAGCGAATTACCAAGGCACGACCTGCCCCAGCTGGTCCACGAAGTGCAGGCCGCCCTTGCCCCGGTGCCGCTCGATGGTCTCCGCCACCTTCGGGCCCCACCCCCGCCTCAGACCCCACCCCGCCAGACGCCGGTACGGATCCACCGCCGGCTGACGCCGCCCGCCACGAAGGGGCCGACCAGCATGGACAGCATCCACAGCCCCACGCTGGCGGGCGAGTAGATGTAGTAGTGCCACTGATTCGGAAGCAGCACCGGCAGCAGGAGCGACGTGACGAGCGCCCCCCAGGTCGCCATCCAGACGATCACCGCGCGCGCCACGACGTCCATGCGCCCGTGCCTCCTTGCCCCTCCGACTACATTTGAACGCGTTCAATATAGCCGAGGACGCGCCCGCTCAACTCCGCACCGCGAGATCCTGACCGCCCAGCACCTTGAGCAGCCGCAGCGCCGAGTGCGAGGGCGTGCCGGGCGCGGCGGTGAAGAAGATCGTCCACTGGTCCCGGTGCGGGTCGTGCAGCGCCTCGCAGTCGAGGTCGAGCGGACCGACCACCGGGTGCAGGATGCGCTTGTGGGTCGAGCTGCGGATCTCGACGTCCTGCTGCGCCCACAGCTCGCGGAACTCGGCGCTGGCCGCGAGCAACCGCTCGACCAGGCGGCGCAGCCCGCTGTCGGCGGGGTAGCGGGCGGCGGCGGCCCGCAGGTCGGCGACCACCCGGCGGGCGAACCGGGCCGCGCCGTCCGGTTCGTGGCGGGCACGGGACTCCGGGTCGGTGAAGAAGCGCCAGACGAGGTTGCGCTCGCCGGGCGGCTGGGCGGAGAAGTCGCCGAGCAACGCGGCCGCCATGGCGTTCCAGGCGAGGACGTCGCGGGCGGCGCTGCAGACCATGGCCGGGGTGTCGTCCAGCCGGTCGAGCAGGTGCAGGATGCCGGGCCGCACGTCGCGGGACATACCACTGGGCGGCAGCGGCGGTTCGCCGACCAGGTGGTGCAGGTGGGCCGTCTCGTCCTCGGACAGCCGCAGCGCCCGACTGATCGCCCCGATCATCTGCCGGGACGGGCGCGACCCCCGGCCCTGTTCGAGCCGGATGTAGTACTCCACCGACATGCCCGCCAGCTGCGCGACCTCCTGGCGGCGCAGGCCCGGGGTACGGCGCCGCCCGCCGGCCGGCAGGCCGACGTCGGCGGGCTGGATGCGGGCGCGCCAGCGCCGCAGGAAGGCGGCCAGCTCCGCCCGGTCCACGTGTTCCACGCCCCCAGTCTGGCCCCGCCCCCGCACGCCGACCATGGCACTCCCGGTACCACCCTCGACAGTGCTCTCCCGGCCCGGCCGCCGCCCGGCCAGGGTCGGGGCATGACCACGAACCGCATCGTCCTGATCACCGGCGCCAACAAGGGCATCGGCCTCGCCACCGCCACCGAACTCGCCCGCGCCGGGCACACCCTGCTGCTCGGCGCCCGCGACCCCGAGCGCGGCGCCGCGGCCGCCGCCACCCTCACCGCCGAGGGCCTGACCGCCCGCGCCGTCCGCCTGGACGTCACCGACCCGGCAAGCGTCACCGCCGCGGCCGCACTGGTCGACGCCGAGTACGGCCGACTGGACACCCTCGTCAACAACGCCGGCATCACCCGGGACCTCGGCACCACCCCGGAGAGCCTGCCCCTGGACGACCTGCGCGCGACGTACGAGACCAACGTCTTCGGCGCCGTCACCGTCATCAACGCGATGCTGCCGCTGCTGCGCCGCTCCCCGGCCGCGCTGATCGGCAACGTCTCCAGCGGCCTCGGCAGCTCCTCCGTCCTCGCCGACCCGGACACCCCGGCCGGCCAGTACGCGGCGCTGCTCGGCTACAACACCTCCAAGGCCGCGCTGAACGCCGTCACCCTGGTCTACGCCCGCACCCTGCGCGCCGAGGGGATCAAGGTCAGCGCCCTGGAACCGGGCCACTGCGCGACCGACCTCAACCACCACTCCGGCCCGTCCGACGTCCAGGACGGCGGCCGCCGGATCGCCCGCCAGCTCGGCGCCGCCCTGACCGGGCCGACCGGACGGTTCTTCCACCCCGACGGGGGCTTCTACCCCTGGTGAACCGCCCCGGCGGCGATCAGCGCGGGCAGCTCCCGCATGTCCCGGAACACCACCGTGCCCGGCCCGGCCAGCCGCTCCGCCGCCGTGACGCCGCCCGCGTAGCCGAGCGCCCGCATCCCGGCGGCGCGGGCGGCCGTCACCCCGGGGCCGCTGTCCTCGACCACCACGCAGCGGGCCGGGTCAACGCCCATGCTGCGCGCGGCGTGCAGGAACAGATCGGGCGCGGGCTTGCCGCGGTCGACCTCGGTGGCGCTGTAGATCCGGCCCTCGAAGCGCCCGTACAGCCCGGTCCGGCCCAGGGTGTGCCGCATCTTCTCGTGCGTACCGCTGGACGCCACGCACATCGGCAGCCCGAGCCCCGCCAGGGCGTCCAGCGCCTCCGGCAACCCGTCCACCGGCGTCAGCCCGGCGTCCACGGCCTCGGCGTGCAGCTCGCGGAACCGCTTGTCGAACAGGGTCGCGGCCTCCTCCCCGAACCGCTCCGCCACCATCGCGTGGTTGGCCGCCTCCGACCGCCCGACGAACCTCTCGACCACCTCGGCCTCGCCGAGCGGCCACCCGAGCTCGGCCATCAGCCGCCCGACCACGCGCACGGCGATCACCTCGCTGTCCACCAGGACGCCGTCGCAGTCGAATATCACCAGGTCTATCGGCTCGATCATCCGATCAGCATAGGGCGCGCCAGGAACGGTCAGGGGCCCGGCGGCCGAAGCCACCGGGCCCTTCGAGCGAGCCGACTGTGCGTCAGCTGGTCTGGACGGAGGTGTCGTCGATCACGAAGCTCGTCTGCAGCGAGGAGTCCTCGGTGCCGGTGAACTTCACGGTGACCGTCTGGCCCGCGTAGGCCGAGAGGTCGAAGGTGCGCTGCTGGTAGCCGGCCGCGGCGTCCACGTTCGAGTAGGTCTTGAGCGTGGTGCCGTTGACCGACACGGTCAGCTTGTCGTACGCGGTGCTGCCGGTCTCGGCGGTGTCGATGTGCAGCCAGAAGCTCAGCGTCGCCTTGCAGTCGGCCGGGATGCTCACCGTCTGGGACAGCGTGTCGGTGTGGGTGCTGCCGTAGCCGTCCAGGTACGCCTTCCAGCTACCGCCGTGGGACGGCTCCGAGGATCCGTTGTCGATCACGCCGCTGGACGCGGTCCACGGCGAGGCCGTGCCGGTCTCGAAGCCCGGGTTGCCGAGCAGCTGGGCCGGGGTGCAGGAGCCGCCGCCACCACCGGTGACCGTCCAGGTGAAGCTGGTCGTGCCGGACTTGCCGGCCGAGTCCTTCACCGTGACCGTCACGTTGGAGCTGCCCGCCGCGGTCGGCGAGCCGGTGATCACGCCGGTCGAGGCGTTGATCGACAGGCCGGCCGGCAGCCCGGCCGCCGAGTAGGACAGCGGGGCGGTGCCGCCCGAGGCGTTGATCTGGAGGTTGACCGAGCCGCCCACCGCGGTGGACTGGTTGCCCGGGTTGGCCACCGAGACGGCGGCGCCGGCCGGCTTGGTGAGCAGGCAGCCGGGCACGGTGAGGTCGACGGTCCGGGCGGAGTTGACGCAGGTGGTGAACCAGTAGGTCTCCTCGCCGTAACTCTGGCCCTTGAAGGCCTTGGTGGAGCCGTCGGCGGCGACCTCACAGGGGTTGTTGAGGGTGCACATCGCACCGTCGTCGTTGCCGGTGTTGTTGATGCCGACGATCCGCCCGCTCGCGGAGTCGATGATCGGCGAACCGGAGGTGCCGTGGGTGGTGTTGCAGCCGGAGCTGTAGCGCAGCGAGTCGTGCCAGGTCCACTCGTCCTCGCGCAGGGTGGGCACGAACCCGTTGACGGAGCAGTTCCACACCTGCTTCCAGTACGAGGACGGGATGTACATCGAGGAGCCGTCGACCGGGTGGGCGTCGTTGATGGTGAGGGCGGTGGCGCCGTACCGGGAGCTGATCGAGGCGAAGGTGTCGGTGAGTTCGTAGAGGGCGACGTCCGTGCCGGTCATCGTCGCGTAGATCACCTTGTCGGCCTGGACGGTGCCGAGGCTGTTGCCCGCGCCGTCCAGCAGGGTGCCGCTGCGGCTGGCGCTGACGTTCTGGATGACCTGGCCGTAGGGGGGCATGGTCGGCAGGCAGTGCCCGTTGGTGAGCATCATGGCCCGGTCGCCGGAGGCCGAGGTGGGGAACCGGACCAGCGAGGCGGAGCAGTCGTCCAGGGCGATGGTCGACGTCAGGTCGGCGGCCTGGACGGCGTGGGCGGGGGCGGCGGCGAGGACCAGCCCTCCGGCGACGACGGCGCTCGCACCGGCCATCGCGACAAGTCTCTTGAACATGGCTCTCCTTGTGGGGGATCGCGGGCCGCCCGGCTGGTCGCCGAGGCCCACGCCCGCACGAAAGTGCCATGGTCACTTCAAACGGTCAACAGTTCCCGCACAACTCGCCACCCCACGGGACGGGTTGTGCCATCGATCGGCAACAACCCGTCCTGGTATGCCCGTTACGCGCGGAACCGGTGAACGCTACGACTGCGCGAGCGGATCGACGTTCATCCACTCGATGTCGCGCCGCTCCTTGTCGTCCGGCGCAAGGATGGTGAGGGTCCGGATCGTGCCGCCCCCGTCCGGCGTGAACTCGTGCGTACCGGTGAACCTGGCGAACGCGCAGCCCTGGGTGAATGCCTTCGCCCCGGAGTCCCAGTCCGCGCCGCTGGTGAAGTAGAACTCGTACACGCCGTCCGCGATGCCCTCGATGGTGGCCTGCTGCCCCTTGGCCGCGTACACCGAGGCCACCGCGGTGCCGTTGGCGGCGATCGTGAGGACCGCGTCCGTCGGCCCGGCGTTGTCGACCTTCACCACGCCCTTGCCGCCCTTGCCGCCCTCCCGGACCACGGTGCCGTTGTCCAGGCTGCGCGACCGCGTCTGCGGCTTGGGCAGCTCCGGTACGGCGAAGGCGGTCCGGTAGCCGGCCGCCCTCAGCTTGGCGAGCGCCGCCGAGACCCCGGCCACCCCCTGGCCGTCGCCGAACTGCGCCAGTCCGCCGTCGACGGAGCACACCCTGTGCTCCGAGATGTCCTTCCCGACGGCCTCGGTGTCGGTGGCGAGCGTGGTCAGGGCGGTCGCCAGGTCGGCCCGCGCCGCCGTGGCGCCGGCGGGCGCCGTGGCGGCGTTCACGTTCCGCGCGGCCCGGTTGGCGTCGGACGCCAGGTGGGTGAGCACGGTGTCGAGGCCGAAGGCGCTCTTGGCGGAGGTCGCCTTGTCGAAGTCGGCGCCGACCGGCGCCAGGGCCTGGTCGAGCGCCGTCCCGAACGACGTCGCCCCGGCGGACGGCGCGGCCTCGCCTCCGCCCCCGCCCGAGCAGGCCGCGAGCAGCAGCGCCGAACCAACAGCCAGACCGGCCTTGCCGATGGACCTCATGACCCCACCCCGTGTCACCCGGCACGCACACCGTGCGCGCACCCCGCGACATGATCCCGAGTACGAACCACCCCGGTCAATCCGTTTCCGGCGATCACCCGCAGGGGCCGCCCCGGTCCGCCCGTCGGGGTCAACTACGATCGGCACGTGCTCAGCCTCACCGGACTCCCCCTCCAGATCATCACGTCGGTCATCGCGATCGTCGTCTTCGCCGCCACCATGTGGTTCTGGCCCAAGTTCGGCGGCAAGGGCTGGAAGTCCTGGCTCGGCCGGATCGGCGCCTTCCTGGCCACCCAGCTGTCGGTGCTGGCCGCGATGGGCCTGATCGCCAACAGCTACTTCGGGTTCTACAGCTCCTGGACCGACCTGCTCGGCACCAGCGGCGGCCTCGGCACGGTGGTCGACCACCAGCCGAACGCCTCCGGGGTGTCCGTCACCGGCGAGCAGAGGTTCTACTCGTCCCAGGGCTCGGAGCCGGACCGCTCCGGGCTGATCCAGAAGGTCGACGTCAAAGGGTCCGGCACCGGCCTGAGCACCGAGGCGTACGTCTACCTGCCGCCGCAGTACTTCCAGCCGGGCTTCGCCAAGCAGCGCTTCCCGATGGCCGTGGTGCTGACCGGCTACCCGGGCACCCCGGAGAAGCTGATCTCGCTGATGCAGTACCCGGCGTCCACCCTCGACGCCATCGAGCAGAAGAAACTGCCGCCGACCATCCTGGTGATGACCCGCCCCACCCTCGTCGACAACCGGGACACCGAGTGCGTCGACGTGCCGAACGGCCCCCAGGTCGAGACCTTCTTCACCAGCGACCTGCCCAAGGCCCTCGCCACCACCTACCGGATCGGCACCGACCCGGCCAACCGGGCCGTGATCGGCAACTCCACCGGCGGCTACTGCGCGCTCAAGTTCGCCCTGCGCAAGCCCGACTCCTACCCGGCCGCGGTCGCGCTCTCCGGCTACTACAGTGCCGCCCACGACCCGACCACCGGCGACCTGTTCGGCGGCAGCGACAAGCTCAAGCAGGAGAACGACCTGCTGTGGCGGCTCAAGAACCAGCCGCCCGCCCCGGTCTCGCTGCTGCTGACCACCGCGTTCGACGAGAACAACTACGACGAGACCAAGGCCATGGTCGCCGCCTTCAAGGCGCCCACCAAGATGTCCACGATCACCCTGGACACGGCCGGCCACAACTTCCACACCTGGACCCGGGAGATCCCCCCGGCCCTGGAGTGGCTGGGCAAGCACATCACCATGCCGGCCGCCGCCTGAGCGAGCCGGCCGGCGGATAGCCCCCCTGAACCCGCCCGCCGGGCAGGGCGGAACCGGGCAGATCACACCCGCCTCACAGCCGTATCTCACGGTTCTCTCAGCCGCACCACGCACGGTATGGCGCATGACCACGAGCAGCTACTCCCCTCCGGCCGGCGATCCGTGGCCCGAGGACGCGAACTACCCGCCGCCGGAGGTGCCGCACCCTGAGGCCGGACGGCCGGACCCGGCGCCGCTCTTCCCCGAGCAGCCCCTGCCGCCGACCGGCCCCAAGGGCCCGGCCTCCTGGTCCGGACGGCTGCGCACCCTCCCGGCCCGCGCCTGGCGCGGGCGCGCGGACGACCCGCACTGGGTGCGCCCGGCCCTGCTGGCGCTGCTGGCCGCGACGGTCCTGCTCTACCTGTGGGGCCTGGGCGCCTCCGGCTGGGCCAACGCCTTCTACTCGGCGGCCGTGCAGGCCGGCAGCCAGAGCTGGAAGGCCTTCTTCTTCGGCTCCTCCGACGCCGGCAACTTCATCACCGTCGACAAGCCCCCGGCGTCCCTGTGGCCGATGGCGCTGTCGGTGCGGCTGTTCGGTCTCTCCTCCTGGTCGATCCTGGCCCCGCAGGCGCTGATGGGCGCGGCCACCGTGGGCGCGCTGTACGCGACGGTGCGCCGCCGCTTCTCCCCGCTCGGCGGCCTGCTGGCGGGCGCGGCGCTGGCGCTCACCCCGGTCGCGGCGCTGATGTTCCGCTTCAACAACCCGGACGCGCTGCTGGTGCTGCTGCTGACCCTGGCCGCGTACGGGATGGTGCGGGCGGTCGAGACGGCGAGCACCAGGTGGCTGCTGTTCACCGGCGCGATGTTCGGCTTCGCCTTCCTCACCAAGACGCTGGCGGCCTTCCTGATCCTGCCCGCCTTCGCGGTGATCTACCTGGTCGTGGCACCCACCGGCTTCCGGCGGCGGCTGTGGCAGACCCTGCTCGCGGGCGTGGCCGTGGTGGTCGCCGGCGGCTGGTGGGTGGCGATCGTGGAGCTGCTGCCCGCCTCGGCCCGCCCGTACGTCGGCGGCTCGCAGGACAACGACTTCCTGTCACTGACCTTCGGCTACAACGGCCTCGGCCGGGTCGACGGCAACGAGCGCGGCAGCGTGGGCGGCGGCGGCCGGATGCCCGCCGGGCTCGACCTGCCGGGCGGCGCCGGACACAACCGCGGCTGGGGCCAGACCGGCATCACCCGGCTGTTCGGCAGCGACATCGGCGGGCAGATCGCCTGGCTGCTGCCGGCCGCGCTGATCCTGCTGGTGGTCGGCCTGTGGGCGACCCGCCGCTACGCCCGTCCGGACACGGCCCGGGCGGCCTTCCTGGTCTGGGGCGGCTGGCTGGTCTCGACCGCGCTGATCTTCAGCTTCATGTCCGGGATCTTCCACCAGTACTACACGGTGGCGCTGGCCCCGGCCGTCGCGGCCCTGTTCGGCATGGGCGTGGACGGCCTGTGGCGGGCCCGGCACCGGCTGCCGTACGCGCTGCTGCTGGCCGGCGTGCTCGCGGTGACGGCCGGGTGGGCGTTCGTCCTGCTCGGGCGCAGCTCCGACTTCCTGCCCTGGCTGCGCTGGGCGGTACTGGTCGGCGGACTGGCGGCCGCGGGGGCGCTGGTCGCCGGGCAGGTGGCGGGCCGGGTCTCCGGACGGACGGGCGCGCGGATCGCCTCGGTGGCGGGCCTGGTGGGCCTGGCGGCGGCGCTCGGCGGTCCGGCCGCGTACGCGGTGGATACCGTGGGCACCGCGCACAACGGCTCGATCATCACGGCCGGTCCGTCCGTGAAGGGCGCGGGCTTCGGGCCGGGCTCCTTCGGCAAGGGCGGCAAGGGCGGCCGGGGCTTCCCGGGCGGCTTCGGCGGCGGCCAGGGCGGTCAGGGTAGCCAGCCCGGCCAGGGCGGCTTCGGCGGCGGCCAGGGCGGCTTCGGCGGGCGGGGTGGTCAGGGCGGCCGCGGCTTCCCGGGCGGTCAGAACGGCCAGAACGGCCAGGGCGGCTTCAACGGCGGCTCCGGCGGCGGCTCCGGCCGGGGCGCCGACGGCACCGCCCCCGGCGGCCGCCACGAGCGCGGCGCGGGCGGGTCCACCGGCTCCGGCGGCACCTCCGGCGCGCCCGGCTTCCCCGTGTTCCCGGGCAGCGGCCAGGACCCCGAGGGCGCGGGCGGCCCCGCCGGCTTCGGTGGCGGCATGGGCGGCATGGGCGGCCTGCTCGGCGGCACCAAGGTGAGCGAGGAGGCGAAGTCCCTGCTCTCGCAGGACGCCGGCCAGTACACCTGGATGGCTGCCACCACCGGTTCGCAGAACGCCGCGAGCTACCAACTCGCCACCGGCAAGCCGGTGATGGCGCTCGGCGGCTTCAACGGCACGGACCCCTCGCTCAGCCTGGCGGGCTTCCAGAAGTACGTCCAGGAGGGCAAGGTGCACTGGTTCATCGGCGGCGGCTCGCACCGCGGCTTCGGCGGCGCGGGCGGGGCCGGCGGGGCGGGCGGCGAGGGCGCCGAGGACGGCCAGCAGACCGAGGCGGCGCAGATCGAGGCCTGGGTGACCGGCCACTTCACCGCCAAGACGGTCGGCGGCGCCACCTTCTACGACCTGACGGCCCCGAAGGCCTGATCCGGTCGGCCCGACCCGGGCTCCGGGAACCCTGATCCCGGAGCCCGAACTCCCAAGGGGGCGTGCCGCGTTCGCGCGGCACGCCCCCTTTCGCAGGCCACTTTCGCGGGCCCCTTCGCAGGCCCCGTCCCGCGCCCCGTCAGTCGGAGCCGCAGCGCGCCCCGGCGGCCGGCAGCACCCCGTCCACCAGGTAGGCCTCGGCGGCGTCGCGCGCGCAGGAGCTGTGGTACCAGGACATGTGCCCGTCGCCGTCGCGAGTGAGCAGCACGCCGTGCTGCAGCCCGGCCGCCATCCGCTGCGCCCAGACGTACGGGGTGATCGGGTCCTCCGTCCCGCCGATCACCAGGATCGGGGCGCTGCCGGGCGCCGTCACGGTGTGCGGCCGCTCGGTGGAGCGGTACGGCCAGGCACGGCAGTCGGGTTCGAGCAGGGCGAGCCGGGTGTCGTGGCGGCTGGTGAGCGGGGCCCGGGCGGCGAGGTCGGCGAGCGCGGTGCGCAGGTCGGCGTCGGTGGGGGCGAGCGGGGCGTCGGCGCAGTGGATGGCCGTGAAGGCGTCCGCGGAGTTCTCGTAGTGGCCGTCGTCGTCGCGGCCGGCGCTGCCGTCGGAGAAGCGGAGCAGTTCGTCGCCCTCGCCGCGGGTGAGGGCGGGATCGAGGGCGGAGCGCAGCCGGGACCAGCTGCCGTGGCCGTCGGCGAGCGTGTCGATGACGACGCCCCAGCCGAGGGCGGCGGTGACGGTGCGGCCGTCGCGGGTGGGCAGCGGGTGGTCCTTGAGGCCGTCGAGGAAGTCGGCGAGCCGCCCCGGAGCGGCGCCCGGGTCGGTACCGAGCGGGCAGTCGGCGCCCTCGGTGGTGCAGGCGGCGGCGAAGGCCCGGAAGCCGGCCTCGGTGGCGGCGGCCTGTTCGAGGTCGAGGTGCATCAGGTCGGTGCTGCGTTCGACGGCGCCGTCGAGGACGAGCCGGCCGGTGCGGTCGGGGAACTCCTCGGCGTACAGGGCGCCGAGGTAGGTGCCGTAGGAGAGGCCGAGGAAGTCGAGCTTGCGCTCGCCGAGGGCGCTGCGCAGCACGTCCATGTCGCGGGCGCTGTCGCGGGTGCCGAGGAACGGCAGGACGTCGGCGTACTTGGCCCGGCAGGCGTCGGCGAGGACCCGGCCGCGGTCGTAGGCCGGGTCGTCGGTGCGCATCCACTGCTCGCGGGTGCGGTCGTCCAGGCAGTCGACGGGCAGGGTGGCGCCGGAGCCGCGCGGGTCGAAGCCGACCACGTCGAAGCGGTCGCGGAGCGGGCCCTGGCCGTCCTTCCAGCCGCGGGCCATGTTGGCACCGGAGTTGCCGGGCCCACCGGGGTTGACCAGCAGGGCGCCGATCCGGTGGGCGGGGTCGGCGGCGGGCACCCGGACGACGGCGACGTCGATGCCGCGGCCGCCGGGGTCGGCGTAGTCCAACGGGGCCTTGAGGGTGGCGCACTGGACGACCGGTGCGGCCGCCGCCGCGCCGTCGGTGCCCGTGTCGCCGCCCCCGCCGTCGCAGGGTGCCCAGGTGAGCCGCTGGTCGTAGTACGCCCGCAGGGCCGGGGAGGCACTGGCGGGCACCTGCTCGGCGAGCGGCGGGCGGCCGGTCGGCGCGGCCGCGGGGCGTGCGCCGCCGGGGCCGGAGCAGCCGGCGGCCAGGGTGAGGAGCAGGGCGGCGAGGACGGGCAGGGCGCGTCGCCGCAGGCGGGGGATCGTCGGGGGCACTGCCCACGAATACCATCCGGCGCACTGCCAGGGCACCTCGCCCTCTGCTCCCCGCCGTCTCCTTGTCGCTTCCCTAGCGCGGCCGCGCGATCCGGCTGCGCGGTACGGCCGGCGCGGAAGGATCGTTTCCTCACTCACCGCACTGCTGGAGCATCGCCTTCTTGTCCGCCTCGGTGACCGGCAGCTGGTACTTGAGCGAGACCTGGGCGAAGCGCACCGCGTACGAGCAGCGGATCTCGGTGGCGGCGGGCAGCCAGTCGGCCGGGCCGGAGTCGCCCTTGGAGGCGTTCTGCGAGCCGTCGGCGGGGATCAGGTTGAGCGGGTCGTTGGCGATCCGGACCCGCTTGGCCTTGTCCCACGTGGCGGCGCCCATCTGCCAGTCGTAGGAGAGCGGCATCACGTGGTCGATCTGGATCTTCGACGCCTGCTGCTTGGTCCACTCGACGGTCCGGCCGGTGTACGGGTCGTGGATGGTCATCGCGGTGACCACGCAGTCCGAGCCGTCCTTGCGCTCGACACCGCTGCCGTCGCGGGCCAGCAGGTCGTTGCGGGTGTCGCACCTGTTGCCGCCGTACGGGACGCCCTCGACGCTGTCCGTCCAGGCCGGGCCGAACTCGTTGCGGTCGTAGCCGTCCTTGGGGCCGGTACGGGCAGTGGCCACCTTGCCGATCAGCTCCCGGCCCGCCTTCCGCTCCTCCGGGGTGGTCAGCGGTGCCAGGCCGGGCTTGGTGCCGTCCGGGTTCTCCAGCGGACTGGTGCCGGTCCCGGCGGCGGACGGTCCGGACCCGCCCGGCGACTTCCCGCCGCGGCCCTCGACCAGCCAGCCGACCAGGGCGAGCAGGCATATCAGGAACACGGTGGCGGCGGACAGCCAGGTACGGCGGGCGGGCACGGAGAACTCCGGTGGTCAGGGGCGGGTTGACGGCGCACCAGCAGACCAGCCGCCCCAAGAGGAGGTCAAGCCGACGCCACGGGGAGCCCAAGAGCATGTCGAAGCTCACACTCCGTCGACTCCGGCGGCTCCTCCCCCTCCCGCCCGCAGCCCGGCCCGGGAGTTCAGCCCCCGATCGCCGACATCGGCCGGTCCGGCCGGACGAACCCGGCGCTCCCGATGGCGTGTCCGGGCCCCTTGCCCGCCACCGAGGCCCGCCAGGCCTCCTCGATCCGCCCGTCGTCCGCGCCCCCGCGCAGCAGCGCGCGCAGGTCCGACTCCTCGGTCGCGAACAGGCAGTTGCGCAACTGCCCGTCGGCCGTCAGCCGGACCCGGTCGCAGCCCCCGCAGAACGGCCGGGTGACGGAGGCGATCACCCCGATCACCGTGTCCGTCCCGGCGACCCGCCACTCCTCCGCCGGGGCGTTGCCGCTGCGCCCCACCGGCACCAGGTCGAAGCGCTCGCCGAGCCGGGCCAGCACCTCCTCGGCCGTCACCATCGCGGCGCGGTCCCAACTCCCCTGCGCATCAAGGGGCATGGACTCGATGAAGCGCATCCGGTAGCCGTGCTCGACGGCGAAGGCCGCCAACTCCGGTATCTCGTCGTCGTTCACGCCGCGCACCGGCACGGCGTTGACCTTCACCGGGTCCAGCCCGGCTGCCTTCGCCGCCGCCAGGCCCGCGAACACGTCGGCGATCCGGTCCCGCCGGGTGAGCGCCGCGAACCGGTCCGCACGCAGCGTGTCCAGGCTGACGTTCACCCGCCCCAGCCCGGCCTCCCGCAGCGCGACCGCGGTCCGCGCCAGGCCGATCCCGTTGGTGGTCAGCGACAGCTCCACGCCCAGCGCGGCCAGCCGCCCGACCAGGCCCGGCAGCCCCCGCCGCAGCAGCGGCTCCCCGCCGGTCAGCCGTACCGAGCGCACCCCCAGGCGCTGCGCCGCGATCCGCACCAGCCGCACCACCTCGTCGTCCCCGAGCGCGTCCGCCCGGGGCAGCCAGTCCAGCCCCTCCGCCGGCATGCAGTACGTGCAGCGCAGGTTGCAGCGATCGGTCAGGGAGACCCGCAGATCGGTGTGGACCCGCCCGAAGCGGTCCACCAGCGGGCGCGGTGCGGTGTTCATCGCCCCAGTACAGGGGCAAGCGGGCCGCGAGACCAGCGGCCGAACCGCCGGGGACCGCCCACGACCTGCGCCTTCGCCTTGTGGATTCGTACAAGCGCCGAACCGCTGCGCGAGCGGGCCCGGACCGGGCAGGCTGGGCGCATGCAGACCACACCGCCCGCCGTCCCGGCCCTCGTCCTCGCCGCCGGGGGCGGGCGCCGGCTCGGCGGGCGGCCCAAGGCGCTGATCCGGTACGCGGGCCGGCCGCTGGTGGAGCACGCGGTGGCCACCGTCCGGGCCGGCGGCTGCCCGGACGTCACCGTGGTGCTGGGCGCGGACCGCGAGCGGGTGCGCTCCACCGCGCACCTGCCGGGCTGCCGGCTGGTCGCCAACCCGGACTGGGCCGAGGGCATGGGCTCCTCGCTGCGGGCCGGACTGGCCGCGCTGCCGCCGCGGGCCCCGGCGGTGCTGGTGATGCTGGTGGACACCCCGGGCGTCACCCCGGCCGCGGTCGCCCGGCTGCTGGCCGCGCACCGGGCCGGCGCCGAGCTGGCCGCCGCGGCGTACGGCGGGCGGCGCGGACACCCGGTGCTGATCGGCGCGCGGCACTTCACCGAGGCCGCCGAGGGCGCGGCCGGGGATGCCGGGGCCCGCGCCCTGCTGGCGGCGCACGCCGGGGAACTCGTCCTGGTCGAGTGCGCGGACATCGCCGTCCCCGACGACCTGGACACCCCCGCCGACCTGGCCCGCTGGTCCGCGGACCGACCACCCCCCGGACACCGGCCGCGCATCCTCCCCGAGGAGGGGCCGGGCCTCGCCCCTGGCGGCGACCGCCCCCTCAACCGTCCCTGATCCGTCCCTGATCCGTCCCTAAGGATTGCCCCATTCCGCGCCCGGAGCCGGACGTTTCGGGGAGCATGGGAACCATCCACCCCGACCCGACACCGACGGACGGAGCCCGCGATGGCAGGACTGCCCGACGACTTCACCGGACACGACCCCGCGCGGTCGGGGCCGGGGGCGGGCGGTGGCGCCCGGGCGATCCGCTGCCCCGCCTGCCGCCGCGAGCACCTGTACGAGCCGCCGTCGCTGCCGTGTCCGTGCGGCGCCTCGCTGAAGGTCCCGCTGCTGCGCGGCGGGGTGCCCGTACAGGTGCGGTTCCGCTCCTGGGAGGACTCCTGGCTGAGCATGCGCTGCCCGCACTGCGGCCGCTCCGACCAGTGGCCGCAGCCCGAGTTCACCTGCAACTGCGGCGCCACCGTCCGCCTCCCGGTGGACCGCACCACCCGGCTGGGCAGCGGCACCGCCGGCCCGCTCGCCGCCCCCGGCCCGCAGGCCGTCCGCCCGCACCCGGCGCACCCGGTGAACGCCCCGGTGCCCGCGCCGCCCGCGCCGAGCGGCGGCTCCGCCGGACGCCCCCGCCCGTTCCGCCACCGCGCCCCGTTCCGCCCCCACCCGGTGCGCACCTCCCAGGACGCGGTGTTCACCGCCGCCCGCTACCTGGAGTGGCTCGGCTTCGACGACCTGGAACTGACCGAGGCCCAGGAACGCGACGGGGTCACCCTGCTGGGCGGCCGGATGGTCGCCCAGGTCGACACCTGGACCGAGCCCGCCGACGTGAAGTCGGTCGAGTGCCTGTGGCTGCAGACCCTGCACGCCGAGGAGATGGCCGCCGCCATGTTCACCCTGGCCGGCTACTCCCACCAGGCCACCGTGCGCGGCGAGCAACTGCTGGTCGCCCTGTTCAGCCTGGACCTGGCCGGCGTGCCCCAACCCGCCAACGGCGCCGCCGAGGCCCTGATGGAGACCGGCTGGACCTCCTGACCCGACCCGGCCCTCCCCCCGGCGCCCCGGAACCCCGGTGCCCCGGTGCCCCGGAACTCCCGGCACCCCTGGCACTCCCGGCACCGGCGACCCACTAGATCATCTCCCCGACAAAAGCAACAACCTCCGCTCGTGATCTGGTGCACAAGCTCACCCCCGTGTTGAATTGCCGCCACAGCGCGGGTCTTTCGCCGTGCCGTCGACCCTGCCGTCGCCATGCGAACGGGTCGTGACGGCAGGGCTCCAAGGCAGGTCCGCGCCCTTGCTGGATGGCGCACACAAGGAGGTGGCGTTGTCGGAGCACGGATGGAGCCCGAGCGGCCCGGACGAACGGGGGCGGGCGGCAGCGGAGGAACCGGGCGACACCGTGTGGCGGCTGCGGTCCCGGGGGTGCTGGCAGGAGGCCGCCGAACTACTGCGACCCGCCGCCGAACACGACCCGGCCGCGGCCCTCGCACGGGCCGAACTCCTCATCGAACAGTGCCTGTTCACCGCCGCGCACTGGACCCAGGCGGAACAGGCGTTACGACTGGCCGAGGCCCTGGCGGAGGGCACCGAGCAACGCGCGGCCGCCGGCTGCGCCCGCGGCTTCCTCGCCTACCTGGCCAGCGTGCTCGGCCCGCGCGACCGCCTCGACGAGGCCCAGGCCGCCCTCGGCCGCACCTCGGCGCTGCTGCCGCCGGACGCACCGGGCCGCCCCCTGCTGGACTTCCGGCGCGGACTGGTCGCCGAGAACCTGCTGGGCGACCGCGGCGCCGCCTGGATCGCCTACCGCCGGGCGCACGAGGGCGCCGGGGAACGCGGGGACGAACTGCTCCGCTCCTACACCTGGCGGCACCTGGCCGCGCTCGCGCTCTCCCGCGGCGACCGCGGCAACGCCCGGGAGGGCTTCGACGCCTCGCTGCGGCTGCGCGAGCAACTCGGCTTCACGGTGGGGGTGGCGCCGGCGCTCGCCGCGCTCGCCGAGGTGTCCGAACCCGCCGAGGCGGTGCGGCTGCGCGCCGAGGCCACCCGCCTGGTGCACGCCCTCGGCGGGGTGCCGGTCTGGCTCGCACGCCAGCTCGGACGAGCGCCGGGGCCTCCCCCGGACGGACGCATCGCCAGCGAGACCCGGGGAACAATCAGCTAAGGTGAGCCTAACCTGTCCGGGGTGAGCAGCGCCTCGGGCAGGTCGCCTTGCTGTTCCCCGGGCACCGCCGCGCCCCGGACCGGCCGGGCCCGGCCGCGGCAGCACCGCCGCGACCGGCCCCGCCGGGCGGTCCACCGGCGGCCCCGGTCGACCCGATGGGGCCCGCCCATGACCGCGAGCAGCACCCGGCCCGGCCCCGCGCCGCGCGCCCCCCGCACCACCCAGGCACACGACCACGCGCAGGCGCACGACCACACCCAGCCGCACGGCCACGCGCCCGGCCACACCCAGGCGCACGACCACACCGACGCGCTGGCCGCCCCCACTCCCTGCGCCCCCTCGTACCACCGGCTGACCGCGCTCGCCCCGATGCTGGACCTGCACTGCGCCCCGCCCCGGCACGGCGACGGCTGGCTGCCGGTCGACGCGCTCACCACCGACCCGGAGGCGCTGCGCGAACTGGTCGCCCACGACGCCCGGCAGGGCCTGACCCGCTACGGGCGGCCGCTGCGCCCGGACGTGGCGGCCGGTTTCGGACTGCACCGCTTCGTCTGGCCGGTCTCGCTGCTGTTCACCGTGCCGTGGTTCCTGGAGCGGCGCGTCCCGCTGCTCGGCCCCGGCGACGTCTCGGTGCACCGCGCCCCGGCCTCGATGGAGCTGACGGTGCGCCCGGAGGCCTTCGTCTGCCTGCCGGACGATCCGGCGGTCCGCGCGGCCGGGGCCCGTACGGTGCCGGACGAGGACGCGCTCGCGGCCGAACTGCGACGCGCGCTGGGCGAGTTCCTGACCCCGGTGCTGGCCGCCTTCGGACCGCAGGCACGGCGCGGGCCCCGGGTGCTGTGGGCGATGGCCACCGACGCGGTGGTGGAGGGGCTCTGGTACGCGGGCGGGCTGCTCGGGGAGCAGGAGCGGGCGCGCGCCGAGCTGTCCGCGCTGCTGGCCCCCGGGGAGCCCGCCGGGGCCGGGGCGCCCGCCGGACCCGGCGAGCCCGACGGCCCCGCGGCGCCCCCCACGCGGTCCTCCCCCGGACCGGCGCGCACGCCCGGCGCGGACCGGGGCCCCGCTCCCGCCCCGGCCCCCTTCACCCCGGGCGCCGGTTTCGCACCCCCGGCGCCCGGGTGCAACGGTGCTTCGGGTACGGACCGGGCCCGGGCCAGCTGTTGCCTCGTCTACACCGTGGAATCGGCGGAAATGTGCAACGGCTGCCCCCGCGTCACGCGACGTTGACGAAAATCCGTACGCCCCGGGATTCGAAAAGCCCGTGATTCCGGGAATGTCCCGCGCCCAATTCATATGACAATGAGATTGGCGACGGGTCAGAAATCCCTCTCCTCAGCGCATTGACGGCGAATCCGCCTTTCCCCCGCCGAGCATCCGTCATGATGGTCCCCGCCGCGCTGCTGAACGCAGTGGGCGGCGCAGGAACGCGACGCAGAAAGCGAGGCTGGTTCCGGCAATGAAATTGTCCGACATACCGCTCGGCTGGGCCGTCACCGGGGTGGTGGGGCTGCTGGTCAGCGCCCTCCTGGTGGCCCTGGCCCGAAGCCGGGGATCCGCCGCCGGCGCGGATTCCTGGGAGCGTTCCGAGGAACGGCGCCGCAACAAGGAATCCCTGTACGGCGCGGCCTCCTACACGCTGCTGTTCTGCTGCGCCGGCGTCGCGGCCGCACTCTCCTTCCACGGCCTGGTCGGCTTCGGCGTGCAGAACCTCGGCCTGTCCGGCGGCTGGGAGTACCTCGTCCCGTTCGGCCTGGACGGCGCCGCGATGTTCTGCTCGGTGCTCGCCGTCCGCGAGGCCAGCCACGGCGACGCGGCGCTCGGCTCCCGCCTGCTGGTCTGGCTCTTCGCCGGTGCCTCGGCCTGGTTCAACTGGGTGCACGCCCCGCGCGGCTTCGGCCACGCCGGCGCCCCGCAGTTCTTCTCCGGCATGTCGCTGTCCGCCGCGATCCTGTTCGACCGCGCGCTCAAGCAGACCCGCCGGGCCGCGCTGCGCGAACAGGGCCTGGTGCCCCGTCCGCTGCCGCAGATCCGCATCGTCCGCTGGCTGCGCGCCCCGCGCGAGACCTACGCGGCCTGGTCGCTGATGCTCCTGGAGGGCGTGCGCAGCCTGGACGAGGCGGTGGACGAGGTCCGCGACGAGAAGCGGGAGCGCGCCATGGAGAAGGAGCGCCGCAAGCTCGCCGGGCGCCGCGAGCGGGCCGAGATCCGGGCGATCAACCGCAGCAGCGGCCACTGGCGCGGACGCGGCGGCGCCGCACGGCAGTTGGAGTCGGCCGCCCCGGAGTCCGCGATAGCCGGCGGGCCCGGGGCGGAACTCCCGGCGGGCGGCCGGGAGGCCGCGGCCGTCGGCTCCGCCGAGGCGGGCGCGCGCGAGGTCGAGGCCGGCACGCGCGGGGCCGAGGCGGCCGCACGCGGGGTCGAGGCGGCCGGGGGCGCCGTCGTCCAGCCGGGCCTGCCGGCCCGTCCGGAGCGGCGCACCATCGACCTCACCGCCGACGAGGACACCGTCACGCTGCCCCGGCTGGACTCGCTGGAACGCAAACTGAAGGACCTGGAGCAGCAGTTCGGCTGACCCGTCCACGGGCCGGTCAGGCCACGCTCGTCCCGCTGAGCTCGAACCACATCCGCTTGCCGGACCCGCGCGGCTCCACGCCCCAGGCGTCCGCCAGCGCCTCGACCAGCATCAGCCCGCGCCCGGAGGAGGCCTGCTCCCCCGGGGTCCGGCGGGTCGGCCAGAGGTCCGACTCGTCCTCCACCTCGACCCGCAGCCGGGCCCGGCCGCCGTCCGAGACCGTCTCCCGGTAGAGCCGGGCGGTGAACATGGCGTCCCGGTCGGTGTGCCGGATCGCGTTGGTGACCAGCTCGGAGGAGAGCAGTTCGGCGGTGTCGATGAACTCGGCGACGCCCCAGCGGCGCAGCGCGTCGCGCAGCTCGGCGCGCACCTCGGCGACCCTGGCCAGGTCGGCCTGGCCGATCCGGCGGCGCAGCTGCTGGGCGGCCAGGCCGCCCTCGGGGCCGTCCCAGCGCAGCAGCAGGAGCGCTATGTCGTCCTCGCGCTCGCTGGAGTCGGCGGCCTGGGAGGTGATCCGGTCGGCCAGCTCCTCCAGCGGGTCGCGGGCCGCCTCGCCGGCCGTCGGCAGCGGACGGGCCATGGTCCGGGTGAGCCGGTCGATGCCCTCGTCCAGGTCGGTGCCGCGGGCCTCGACCAGGCCGTCGGTGCAGAGCAGCACCGTCTCGCCCGGGTCCAGGCTGAACCTGGTCACCCGGTACTCCTGGTCCGGGTCGATGCCCAGCGGCAGCCCGCCGGCCACCGGCAGCACGGCCGCGGTGCCGTCCGCGCGGCGCACCACCGGGTCCAGATGGCCGGCCCGGACGGCGTAGACCACGCCGTAGTCCACGTTGACCTCGGCGTAGGTGCAGGTCGCGAAGTGGTCGGTGTCCAGGTCGGCGAGGAAGCGGGAGGCGCGGGCCATCACCGCGGCGGGCGGGTGCCCCTCCGCGGCGTAGGCGCGCAGCGCGATCCGCAGCTGGCCCATGATCCCGGCGGCGTGCACGTCGTGGCCCTGGACGTCGCCGATCACCAGGCCGACGTGCCCGCCGGGCAGCGGGACCACGTCGTACCAGTCGCCGCCGATCTGCAGTCCGGAGCCGGCCGCCAGGTAGCGCACCGCGGTGGTCACCCCGGGCACGGACGGGACGGTGCGGGGCAGCATCACCCGCTGCAGGCCGGCCGCCAGCTCGTGCTCGGCGTCGTGCAGCCGGGCCCGGGCCAGCGACTGGGCCACCAGGCCGCCCAGGGTGGACAGCAGGGTGCGCTCGTCCGCGTCCAGCTCGCGCTCGTCGTCGAAGCTGACCACGCAGACGCCGATCGCCCGGCCGCTGGCCACCAGCGGCAGGTACGCCCAGGAGCCGCGGCCGGTGCGGCTGGTCCGCTCCCACGCGTCGGGGTGGCGGTCCCGGAAGTCCTCCCGGCTGGAGATGAAGACCGGGGCGCGGTGCCTGAGCGCCTCGCTGGCCGGGTGCCCGGCGGGCAGCACCGCGCGGTCCCAGACCGCGAGGGCCTGCGAGCGGTAGCCGGAGGCGCCGAGGATCCGGGTCCGGCCGGCCTCGAAGGAGGCCAGCACCAGACCGTCCGGCGGCAGTCCGGGCAGCGGCAGCTCGGTGAACACCCGGGCCACGTCACGCACGGTGACCGCCTCGGAGAGGGCGCGCGCGGCCTCCTTGATGAACCGGGAGCGCTCCTCGCGCAGCTGGGCCATCCGGTCGGCGCGGTCGCGCTTGTGCAGCTCGACGGTGGCGTCCCAGACGAAGCCCACCATCCGGGAGGCCCGGCCGAAGGCGTCCGCGAGCACCCGGCCGCGGAAGCGCACCGCGCGCATCGTGCCGTTCGGCCCGACGGTGCGGTAATAGGCGCCGCACTGGCCCAGCTCGGCCACCGCGCGCTCGACCCGGCGGCGCACCACGGGCGCGTCCTCCGGGTGCAGCAGGGAGAGGAAGGAGGCGGCGGTGCGGTCGAACCGTTCCCGCTCGACGCCGTCCAGTCCGATGATCGTGCAGGCCCGCTGGTCGCCCTCCAGGACGTCGCGGCGGATGTCCCAGTCGAAGGAGCCGATGCCGTTGGCGGCCATCGCGGGCTCCAGCCAGTCCGGCATGGAGTCGGCGGAGGAGGGCGGCAGCCCGCCGGACAGCACGGGCGCCAGCCGCCCGGAGGCGAGCACCGGGGGCGTGCGGACGGAGTTACGGCGGGTGGCCTGCGCGGGCGGACGGGGCGCGGGCGGCTGGGGAGCGGGCGGGTGCGACTCCACGGCGGGCAGGGGTCGCTCCACGGCGGGCGCGCCGGGAGGAAACGCCGGCCCCGGCGACTCGGGCTCAGTGGGCATGCTGCTCCTGCCGCTGCCGTGGCGGACCGCGCCGACCGTCCGGACGGGCCGCGTGGCGGTGTGATGGGTCGTGCTGGATCGGGCGGTGTCGACGGGCGGTGGTCAGTCGAGGTTCGGTCTCCCCGCTGCTTCCCGCACGTGGACACACATTCCCACCATCCTGTCCAATGTTCGGCCGAGCGGCAATGGCAACGGGCCGGAAATCTTGCACTCAGCCTTGTGTTCAGGGCTTGCTTCGAGAACGGATCAATCGGGGGCGAACAATCGTACAGGTGTCGCGTCCGGATTCGCCGACCGGCCGCGGCGGGCCCGGTGGACCACGGGTGACGGCCGCGGGTGACGGCCGCGGGCGACGGCCGTCGGTTACGGCAGCGGGCTTCGTCCTCGGGCTACGGCATCGCGGGTTACGGCATCGCGAGCTCGAACCAGGTGACCTTGCCGTCGCCGCGCAGGTGCACGCCCCAGGAGTCCGCCAGCGCCTCCACCAGCAGCAGGCCGCGCCCCGAGGTCGCGTACTCGGCCTCCGGATCGCGCCGCCGCCCGGGCAGCCGGCTCGCGCCGTCCTGCACCTCGACCCGCAGCCGGCTGTCCGTATCCAGCACCGCGTCGAAGACCGCGCCCTTGCCGGTGTGCTGCAACGCGTTGGTGACCAGCTCGGAGGAGAGCAGCTCGGCGGTGTCGGACAGCTCCGGCACCCCCCAGTGGCTCAGCGCCGTGCGCAGCCGGTGCCGCACCGCGCCCACCGCGACCAGGTCGGCCGGTTCGAGCGTCAGGTGCAGCCGGCGGTGCAGCGCGCACCCCGGGGCCGACGCACCCGGTAGGGCCGTTCCGGCGCCGACGACCGGGCCCTGGACCGGCCCGGACCGGTAGGCGTCGCCCGAACTCGTCCGCTGCCGCGGGAATCGCGACTGACCGTCCATCAACAGATGCCCCCGCCCTCAAATCCGGGCCCCCGCCTCCGGATCCCCCGCCGGCCGGGTGGCCCCCTCGTACTGAACCACCATCCTCATGCCCAGTTGACGGCGTTTGCAACAGTGTGCGTCCGATCACGTGGGGTGAAAGGGGCACGGGGAGGTTCACGTGATCCAACTGCCCTCGCCGGACAGGTTTGCGAAGCGCAGAGGGTGTTTTCGAGACCGCCCCCACCCGATCCCGCGCACACCCGGCGCCCGTACGGACCGTGCGCGGGGCCGCGCGCCCCCACCCTCGCCACCGCCGAGCGCCACCCGCTGGGGATCGGGACAGTCGACCACTCACCCCCGTCGCCCGCCCGGGAAGCCGAAGGCCCCGGGAGCGGCAACGCTGGACATGGAGCCCCGGTGCAGGTTCAATGAGCCGAGATGTTTGAACGTCGTTCTAACATCATCCGGAAGCCCAGGGCCCCGAACCCACCCCTCCCCGGCGACCGCGAGCGAGGAACCGTGCGACTGACCCCCACCGAGCGGGACCGGCTGCTGATCTTCACAGCAGCCGAACTGGCCCGCGCCCGCCGCGCCCGGGGCGTGCGCCTCAACGTCCCCGAGGCGACCGCCCTGATCGCGGACACCGTCTGCGAAGCCGCCCGCGACGGCCGGCGCCTCGCCGAGGCCATCGAGGCCGGCCGCTCCGTCCTCACCGCCGCCGACGTGCTGCCCGGCGTGCCCGACGTGGTCACCGTCGTCCAGGTCGAGGCCGTCTTCGAGGACGGCACCCGGCTCGCCGTCGTCAACGACCCCTTCAAGGGCGCCGGCTCGCTCGGCGACGAGGCCCCCGGCGGCGCGCTGATCGGCGCCGGCGCCGGCTACGACCCGGTCGAGGAGACCCTGCTCATCCCCGTCCACAACACCTCCCGGGTGCCGATCTCGGTCACCTCCCACTTCCACTTCTTCGAGGCCAACCCGCGCCTGGCCTTCGACCGCGCCGCCGCCTACGGCACCCACCTGGCCGTCCCGGCCGGCTCCTCGGTGCGCTTCGACCCCGGCGCCACCGTCGAGGTCGGCCTCGTCCCGATCGGCGGCGCACGCGTCGCGATCGGCTTCGCCGGACTCGTCGACGGCCCCCTGGACGCCCCCGGCGCCAAGGACGCCGCCCTCGCCAAGGCCCGTGCCACCGGCTACCTGACCGACTTCGACGACCAGGAGGTGCCCTCGTGAGTTCCATCTCCGCCCACGACTACATCTCCGTGCACGGCCCCCGGGCCGGCGACCGGATCCGGCTCGGCGACAGCGGACTGATCGTCCGCGTCGAATCCGACTCCCAGGCCCCCGGCGACGAATTCCTGGCCGGCTTCGGCAAGACCGCCCGCGACGGCCTCCACCTCAAGCCCGCCGCCGTCCGCGACACCTGCGACGTGGTGATCAGCAACGTGCTGGTGATCGACGCCGTCCAGGGCATCCGCAAGACGTCCATCGGCCTGATCGGCGGCCGGATCGCCTCGATCGGACGGGCCGGCAACCCGGACACCCTGGACGGCGTCGACGTGGTCGTCGGCACCGGCACCACCATCGTCTCCGGCGAAGGCCTGATCGCCACCGCCGGCGCCGTCGACACCCACGTGCACCTGCTCTCGCCGCGGATCATGGAGGCCTCGCTCGCCTCCGGCGTCACCACAGTCATCGGCCAGGAGTTCGGCCCGGTCTGGGGCGTCGGCGTCAACTCGCCCTGGGCGCTGCGCCACGCCTTCAACGCCTTCGACGCCTGGCCCGTCAACATCGGCTTCCTGGGCCGCGGTTCGTCCTCCGACGAGGCCCCGCTGGTGGAGGCGCTGGCGGAGGGCGGCGCCTGCGGCTTCAAGGTGCACGAGGACATGGGCGCGCACACCCGCGCACTGGACACCGCGCTGCGCGTCGCCGAACAGTACGACGTCCAAGTCGCCCTGCACACCGACGGATTGAACGAATGCCTGGCGGTCGAGGACACCCTGCGCGTCCTGGAGGGCCGCACCGTCCACGCCTTCCACATCGAAGGCTGCGGCGGCGGACACGTCCCCAACGTGCTCAAGATGGCCGGCGTGCCGAACGTCATCGGCTCCTCCACCAACCCCACCCTGCCCTTCGGCCGGGACGCCCTCGGCGAACACTTCGGCATGATCGTCTCCGCGCACGGCCTCAAGACCGACCTGCCCGGCGACGCCGCCATGGCCCGCGACCGCATCCGGGCCGGCACCATGGGCGCCGAGGACGTGCTGCACGACCTCGGCGTCATCGGCATCACCTCCTCCGACGCCCAGGGCATGGGCCGGGCCGGCGAGACGGTGCGCCGCACCTTCGCCATGGCCGGCAAGATGAAGGCCGAACGCGGCCCGCTGGACGGCAACGGCTCGTACGGGACCACCGAGACCGGCGACGACAACGAGCGCGTGCTGCGCTACATCGCCAAACTCACCATCAACCCCGCCATCGCCCACGGACTCGCCCACGAGGTCGGCTCGATCGAGATCGGCAAGCTCGCCGACATCGTGCTCTGGCGCCCCGACCACTTCGGCGCCAAGCCGCAACTCGTCCTCAAGGCCGGCTTCCCCGCGTACGGCGTCACCGGCGACCCCAACGCCTCCACCGACCGCTGCGAACCCCTCGTCCTGGGGCCCCAGTTCGGCGCCCACGGCGCCACCGCCGCCGACCTCTCGGTCGCCTTCGTCGCCCAGGCGGCCGCCGACGCCGCCCACCCCGACCGACCCGCCGACGGACTCCCCACCCGCCGACGCCGGGTCGGCGTCCGCGGCACCCGCGGCATCGGGCCGCGCGACCTGGTACGCAACGCCCGCACCGGCCACGTCGACGTCACCGAAACCGGACTGGTCTCACTCGACGGCGCACCCCTGCGCTCCGAACCCGCGGACAGCGTCTCGCTCAGCCGCCTCTACTTCCTCTGACCCCCCTGCCCCGCCCTTACATTCCCCCTTCCTCTCCTCCTTTTCTCTTCCCCCCTCTTCCTCAAGGATCCGATGATGACCACCCCCACGCCCGCCTCCCTCGGCTACCGGATGCCCGCCGAGTGGCACCCCCACGAGCGCACCTGGATGGCCTTCCCCACCACCAACCCCACCTTCGAGACCCCCGAGCAGCTGCACGCCGGCCGCCAGGCCTGGGCCGCCGTCGCCGACACCATCGTCCGGTACGAGCCGGTCACGCTGATCGTCAACACCGGTGAGACCGCCGACGCCCGCCGGTACGTCTCCGAGGCCGTCGAGATCGTCGAACGCCCGCTCGACGACGCCTGGATGCGCGACATCGGCCCCTCGTTCGTGATCGACGGCAAGGGCTCACTGGCCGCCACCGACTGGATCTTCAACGGCTGGGGCGCCCAGTCCTGGGCCCGCTGGGACAAGGACCAGCACGTCGCCGAACACATCAGCGAACTGACCGGCGTCCAGCGCTTCGCCTCCCGGCTGATCAACGAAGGCGGCGGCATCCACGTCGACGGCGAGGGCACCGTCCTCGTCACCGAGACCGTCCAGCTCGGCGAGGGCCGCAACGCCGACTGGACCAAGGAGGACATCGAGGCCGAACTGCACGCCCACCTCGGCACCACCAAGGCCATCTGGCTGCCCCGCGGACTCACCCGCGACTACGACGAGTTCGGCACCCGCGGCCACATCGACATCGTCGCCTCCTTCGTCCGCCCGGGCGTCGTCGTCGCCCACGTCCAGCCCGACCCGGCCCACCCCGACCACGAGGTCTGCCAGGAGCTCGTCGCCGTGCTGCGCGCCGCCACCGACGCGCAGGGCCGACAGCTGGAGGTCATCGAACTGCCCGCCCCCACCGTGCTGTTCGACGAGGACGGCGAGCCGGTCGACTACTCCTACATCAACCACTACGTGGCCAACGGCGCCGTCGTCCTGTGCGCCTTCGACGACCCGCGCGACCAGGAAGCCGCCGACATCCTCGCCAAGGCCTACCCCGGCCGCACCGTCGAACTCGTCGACGCCCGCGAGATCTTCGCCAACGGGGGCGGCATCCACTGCATCACCCAGCAGCAGCCCAAGGCCTGACGCCGGGGGTGCCGGAGCGGGGGCGACTCCCCCGCTCCGGTACCGTTCGGACCTCCACCACCACCCCGTCCCGTCTGTCTCCCCCGTCTCCCCCGTCTCCCCGTTCCGCCCGTCAGGAAGCAGCCCCGCCATGGCCGACCCCCGCCCGCGCCGCCCTGCGCGCCCCCGCGAGGAGGTCTACGCCACCGCCCGAGCCGCGATCGCCGAACACGGACTCGCCAAACTCACCATGGCCGGGCTCGGCAAACAGCTCCAGATGAGCGCCGGACACCTGCTCTACTACTTCGGCAGCAAGGACCAGCTGCTGCTCGAAACCCTCCGCTGGAGCGAGGACCAGCTGGGGGCCCGCCGCCGCGAAGCCCTCGCCGACCCGGCCCTCGACCCCTGGCAGCGCCTCGACGCCTACCTGCGGCTCTACCTGGCCGAAGGCCCCGGCGACCCGCGCTGGATCCTCTGGGTCGAAGTCTGGGGCCGCTCCCCCGCCAGCGCCGAACTCCGCCAGGGGCAGCAGGAGATCGAGGCCCCCTGGCAGGCCGACCTGGTCGCCCTCATCGAGCAGGGCACCAGCACCGGCCACTTCACCCCCGGGCCGGCCGCCGACCGCGCCGGCCAACTCCGCGCCCTCCTCGACGGCCTGGCCGTCCCCATCGCCATCGGCCTCCCCGGCGCCCACCACCCCGCCGCCCTCACCCAGGCCACCGCCGTCGCCACCATCCTGCTCCGCGCCTGACGCAGCCAGCCCGCCTGCCACTGCGGCCCACCCGCCTCCCTGCACCGGAAGTCGGCCGGGCCGACTTCCGGTGCAGCACTGCCGGCCCGCCCGGGCATCCCGCACGGCGCGCGCCCTTTCGGGAAAATATGCAGACCGATCTACTGGTTGGGTGCCCTGCCAAGCCCCGTTCTCGCGCAGCACACCCCGCGTGAATCTGCAGATCGGTCTACTGATTTACTGGCCTCTCGGCCCCGCCGCCATCCCGCCCGCGCCAGAACTCAGCCCCGCCGACCTCCCTTACGGCCCACAAAGCCAACTAGACCGACCGGTCTACAGATTCACCAGCCTCTCCGCTCCGCCACCACCCTGCCCGCGCCAAAAGTCGACCCCGCCGACTTCCCATGCAGCACGCCCAGGAACAGACCGACCGGTCTATAGATTTCTGCCCCGCCACACTCGCTACTCCTGCACCGGAAGTCGGCCCAGCCGACTTCTGGTGCCCAGAGAGCCAGGGCCGGGACGAACTGATCTGCGGCCATCGGCACGACGCTCGCCCGTCGACCCCTCGGCCCCTCGACCCCTCGGCCTCTGCCCGACCTGATGCGAGAGGGCTGCGGCATCCGATGCACCGGGGACTACGGAAGTGGTTTGGGGTGGGGGTGAGTCGGCAAATGGCTCGGCTAGCCTGAGGGCGCCTGCGGCCAGGCTGCGGGAACTCTTTGCTACTCGTCTGGGGGACAACCATGTCGGATCCTGCGTCGGTTTCTGCTCGTTGGACGCGCTTGCCCGAGGGGCCGGACGTCTATGTGGCCACGCCACTGGCGCAGGAGCCTCGAGCGACCGTGGTCGTTGGCATGGAACTGTTCGGTGTTACACCCTGGGTGGAGAAGGTGTGCGAGCGGCTGGCAGCAGCCGGTTACTTGGCGATCGCCCCGGACTTCTACTGGCGTCAGTCACGCCGGGCCGAACTCGGCTACGACGATGCCGGGCGCAAGGAGGGTTTCCGGCTGCTCGGTCATCTGACACGCGAGGGTGTCGCGGACGATACCGAAGCGTCCCTCTCGGCTGGTGCGGAATTGGGTGCCGGGGCTGGCCGCGCGTTCGTCGGGTTCTCCCTGGGTGGTCACCTCGGTGTCCTGGCGGCCACGCGTCTGCCGCTGGACCTGGTCGTCAGCTGCTACGGCGGCTGGACCCTGGACGGCGGGATTCCGCTGGCCGAGCCGCAACCGCCTCTGACTCCCCAGGGCGCGGCATCGGTGGCCGCGCACGGCACGATGCTGCTCGGTCTCGTGGGTGGACAGGACTTCCTGATCTCCATGGTCGAGTGGCAGCGTATGAGGCAGCGTCTTGAGCAGGCCGGCGTGCGTCATGAGCTGATCGACTATCCGGATGCCCAGCATGGCTTTCTGTGTGAGGACCGTCCCGAGAGCTACGACGCGGACGCGTCCGGCGACGCCTGGAAGCGCATCCTCAAGGCCCTGGCCCAGCTGCCTCACCAGGGCTGATCGTCCGGCGGTGATCACTCTGGCCATCGGCTTCTGCCCTTGTTCGACGGCCAGGTGCGGCTTGGTGGTCAGACCGCCGCGCGAATGGTCCAGACCGTAGTCGTCAGGCTCGATGCCGACCAGGCGGTTCCTGTCGCAGAGCCCCCTTTTGCGTGCCCCGGCGGCATGCTGGTGGGCCCGACAGACAGTGGAATCGACGTTGATGCCCCAGGTGATGAGCCCCTTGTCATCGGCCTGGGCCTGCGGTGCGGCGAAGATCCGCTGCCACGTGGAACCTTATGCCGTCGCTCAACTGCCGCCCGGTACATATGGGCGGCCGCCCCGGCTTCGTACCCTTGGGCAACAACGGTTCCAGCCGGACCCACTGCGTATCCGTCAGATCTCCACGCGCTACGAAGCAAGATCATCTCACCTTGAGATCCGCTTCCGAAGCGCGCCCCAGCACAGATCCGATTGAGCCAGAAGTCGGCTGGGCCGACTTCTGGTGCGTCGGGGTTGGTCATTCGGTCCAGATGGCGGCGGCGGTGCGGTCGTCGGCGTAGCCCTTGGCGCGGACCTGGACCTGGCGGAGGAAGTCGACGGTGCCCGGGGGGTGGGGGTGGGCCCAGTGGGAGGAGAGGAAGTGGGCGACGGCCGGTTCGTCGGCGATCGGGCGGGACAGGCCCGGGGTGCAGAGGAGCAGGATGTCGCCCGGGGTGGCGGGGACGAGGCGGAAGCGGAACGGGCGCGGGTCCGGCACGGGGGCCTCCGGGACCGGCGGCTGACCGTCCGGGTGGTGGAGCAGCCGGGCCGCGTAGGCGTCGATCCAGTGGCCCGAGCGCAGCAGGTAGAGCCCACCGGGACCGACGCCGAAGGCGGCGCGGTAGCCGGCCGCCGGGTCGAGCGACACCAGCAGGCAGTGCAGCGAGGCCGGGGACGGGCTGTCGTCCCCCTCCGCCCGGGGGGCGAGGGCCCGCAGTGGGGCGGCCGCGCCGGTGGCCAGGCGCTGGAGGCCGTAGCGAAGCCGGTCTCGGGCACCGTCGCGCAGGTCGGCGGCGAGGCCGGCCCGGCTGCGCCCGATGGCGGCGGCGAGCTGGCGGCAGGCCTCGCCCGCCCCGGCGGCGACGGCCTGCGGGGTGAGTGACTCGTCCTCGGCGCCGCCGGTGCGCTCGTAGCCGGCAAGGACGGCGAGCAGCAGCCCGTCGGGCCCGTCGCCGAACCTGGTGACCAGCAGGCCGTCCCGGCGCGGCTCGCCGCGGTAGCGGGCGGAGTCGCCGCGGACGGAGACCGCGCGCAGCACGGTCGTCCCGTACTGGGCGCCTTCGAGCGCGGTGTCCGGCACGACGGTGTCGAGGGCGTCGGGATCGGCCTCCGGTACGGCGGTCGGCTCGGGGCTGTAGGTCGGGGGGCGTTCGCCGACGTGGGGGACGGTGGGAGGGGTCTCGGCGAGCGGGGTGCGGATGGCGAGGCGCGGGTCGGGGACGGGGACGGGGGCCACGGGTTCGGGAGCGGGGTCGGGGTCGGGGTCGGGGTCGGGCTGCGGCGCGTGGGCGGGTTCGGGTTCGGGTTCAGGAGTTGGGGCGGGGGCGGGTTCGGGGGCGGGCTTTTCCAGGGAGACCGGGGTGGGCGGTTCCTCGGGCTCCAGCTCCAGCTCCGGCTCCGGCTCGGGCTCCGGCTCGGGCTCCGCCGCGCGGGGCTCGTCGGCCTCGGAGGGGGGCGCGGGGGGCTGCTCGGTCTCGGTCGAGCTGCGCTGGCGCCCGATGCCGCCGGCGCCCTCGATGACGCCGGCGCCCTCGATGACGCCGAGCGCGTCGTCGAACCAGTCGTCGATGCTGTCCCGTTCGGCCGCGGGCTCCTCCACGGCTGCTGCCCCGGGTTCCGCCTCCGGTGGTGCGGTGCGCTGCGGCCCGATCAGTCCGGCCGCCGTGTCGAACCAGTCGTCGACGCTGCCGTCGCCCGGGTCGGCGTGCGGGGTGTCGGGGAGGGTGCCCGCCGGACCGTCGTAGACGGTGTCCCACCAGCCGTCGTCGGGCCGGGGCGGCTGTGCGGGTGCACCCTGCTTGCTCATCTGGCGGCTCCTGGTCGGTCCGTGGTCGCGCCGCCCCCGGCGGGGCCGGACTGGCGTCATTGTCTCCAAGTGCAACGACCGTGTCCGGGTTTCGGCGACAACCGGTCACCGATCGGATCTTCCCGGCCACCGCGCTCACCTGCCGGTTCGTGACCGTCCGGGCGGCCGGGCGGGGCGGGTGTCACCGACTCGTTCGCTCCCGTTCCGTCCCTGCTTGCCGGTTGTGCCCCGAGCAGGGCGTTTCCTGGACATTGCGGGGTGTTGGGGGTCGAAAATGAGGGCCGAGGAGGGGCACCGCTTCACCCGTTCGGCTGATTAAATGTGCGCATGACCGCGTCGGCCCCGAGCTCACCCCGACCGGGGAGGGCCGCACCGACGGGCCGCCCGGCGGGTGTGCTGTTGGTCCTGTTGCTGGTCGCGCTGTTGTCCGCGCTGCCGTGTTCGGGCCTGGCGAAGGCGGACGCCCCCGTCCGCTCCGGCCCGGCCCCGGTGAGCGCCGTGTCGCTGGTGAGCGCGGCGGACGCCGTCGCACCGGCGCCGCACGGCCGCGACGCCGTCCGGGCGTCCGACCACCAACGGTTCGGGGAGCCGCAGGAGCACTGGATCCTGTGCACCGCCGACGGCCAGCCGCCGCGCAACAACGGCTGCTCCAGCCACCCGTTCTGCCCGCAGGACGCCCAGTTGCCGAACCCGCCGCCGCATCCGCAGCCCGCCGTGCTGCCGTTGGCGGTGCCGACGCCCGAGGCGCTGCCCCGGGCGGTGCCCGCGGGTCTGCTGGACGGTCCGCGTCCCGCGCCGGATCTGCACGAACTCCAGGTCCACCGGTCCTGAGCGGAACCCACCGCCGACGCTCCCGCCGGCGGGTCCGCCCCTCCCCCACTACAGCCGACCGCCGCCACAGCCGTGCGCGGCGGGGACAAGGACGACCATCATGGGTTCCGCCTCCAAGCAGTCCAACAAGCCCGGTGCCAAGGGCAACGCCGACCGCCGCACCCGGATCGCCGAGCTGCGCGCCGCCGAGCAGCGGCGCGACCGCCGCAACAAGGTGATCGCCTCGGTGGCCGCCGGTGTGCTGGTGATCGGTGCGATCGGCACCGCCACCTGGTTCGTCATGGACCAGAACCAGAAGAAGAAGGACCGCGTGGCCGCCGCCAACGCGGACATCCCGGGCGTGAAGACCTTCGGCGACCTGAGCCGCAACCACGTCAAGGACAAGGTCAACTACCCGATGACCCCGCCGGTCGGCGGCGACCACAACGCGGTCTGGCTGGACTGCATGGGCCACGTCTACGACCAGCCGGTCGAGAACGAGCGCGCCGTCCACTCGCTGGAGCACGGCGCGGTCTGGGTGACGTACAACGGCAAGGCCACCCCGGACGACATCAAGACCCTGTCCGACAAGGTCAAGAACACCCCGTACTCGCTGATGAGCCCGTACCCGGACGAGCAGGGCACCATCACCCTGAACGCCTGGAGCACCCAGCTGGTCGTGGACAGCGCCAGCGACCCGCGGGTCAGCCAGTTCTTCACCAAGTACGTCCAGGGCAAGCAGACCCAGGAGCCCGGTGCCTCCTGCACGATGGGGCAGATGTGACCGCCGAGGGGGCCCGCCCCGAGGACATCCCGGGGGCGGGGGCCGAACCGGCCGGAACTGCGAACGCGAACGGGGTCGCGGCCGGGGCGGCGGAGACGGCCGCCCGTCCGGGCCGTCGGCGGATGTGGTGGCCGGCCGCGCTGGCCGCCGCGGTGGCGCTGGCGCTCGGGGTACCGGCCCTGGTGGCGGGTTCGACCACGGCCTCCGGCTCCTCCTCGGTGGCCGTCCCGGCCGACGACTCGCCCGAGGCCGGGTTCGCCCGCGACATGGCGACCCACCACCAGCAGGCGGTCGACCTGTCGTTCATCGTCCGGGACCGCACCAGCGACGAACCGACCCGCACCCTGGCCTTCGACATCATCAACACCCAGGCCAACCAGCGCGGGATGATGATGGGCTGGATCGACCAGTGGGGGCTGTCGCAGCACTCGCCGGCCAAGCCGATGGCGTGGATGGGCCACGACTACCAGGCCCACGACGGTTCGCTGATGCCCGGTATGGCCACCAACACCCAGATGGCGAAGCTGCGTTCGCTCAGCGGGCGGGACGCCGAGGTGTACTACCTGCAGCTGATGATCGAGCACCACAAGGGCGGCGTCGAGATGGCCCAGGGGTACGTCGACATGGCGAAGAACGACGTCGAGAAGCGGCTCGCCCAGTCGATGGTGGTCGCCCAGACCTCCGAGGTGGAGCTGATGACCGGCATGCTCAAGGAGCGCGGCGCCGCCCCCGGCGTTCCCGCGTCCTGACACCTGCTGTTCCGCTGTTCTGCCGCTGTTCCCGCTGTTCCTGCTGTTCCCCCGTTGTCACGTTCCCCCCGTTCTCCCGGACGGCCGGGGCGCGCGGGCGGTCCCGTACCGACCCGCACCGCGCCCCGGCCGTCCGCCGTTCCACAGCACCTGGAGATCCCGGATGACCCCTCAAGCGCCCTGGCTGATCGTCGGGCTGGGCAACCCCGGCCCCTGGTTCCGGACGACCCGGCACAACGCCGGCTTCCTGGCCGTGGACCGGCTGGCCGAACGGCACGGCGCCCGGTTCCGGCGGCGCGGGATCGGCGGCACGGTCGCGGAGATCGAGCTGGACGGGCGGCGGGTGCTGCTGGCCAAGCCGCAGTGGTTCATCAACCTGTCCGGCCGTCCGGTGTCCGGACTGATGCGCCGCTACGGGGTGCCGGTGGAGCACCTGGTGATCGTCCAGGACGACCTGGACTTCGCTTACGGCTCCGGCAAGTTGAAGCGCGGCGGCGGGCCGGGCGGGCACAACGGGGTCCGTTCGGTGGGCGACGTGCTCGGCACCCGGGAGTTCATCCGGCTGCGCTTCGGCATCGGCCGCCCGCCGAAGGGGCAGAGCGTCGGCGACTACGTGCTCAAGAAGTTCACGGACGAGGAACTGGCCGCGATGCCGGCGGTGTTGGAGCGCTGCGCGGACGCCCTGGAGACGCTGGTGCGGCTCGGCCTGAGCCGGGCCCAGGACGCCCTGAACGTCAGCGCGCCCTGAGGCCCTTCGGGCCGCCGAGGCCCGTACGGTCGGGGCCTGGTCGATCGGGGCCTGGTCGGTCGGAGCCCGCCCGATCGGGGCCCGTCCGGTCGAGGTCGTTCCGGCGCCCGGTCGGGCGGCTCAGGGCGATGGCCGCCACCGCGACCGCCGCGAGGGCGACCAGCACCGTCCGCCCACCGGACGCCGCGCCCGCCAGATGGACACCGAGGACGGACAGCGCCATGCCGAGCGCCGTGCCGAGGCTGCGCGCCATGTTCACCATGCCGCCGCCGACGGCCGAGCACTCCGCCGGGACCGCCCGCATCACCAGGGCGTTGTTGGCCGGCAACAGCAGCCCCAGCCCGTACCCGGCGACCAGCAGCGGGACCGCCACCGCCGCGCCCGAGACCGGCAGCACGGCGAACAGCAGCAGTCCGGCGGCGGCGAGGCCGGCCCCGAAGCGGCACCGGGCGACGTCCGACCAGCCCCGGGGCAGCAGCCCGCCGCCGACCGTCGCGGCGACCGCGAACGCGGCGGGCAGCAGGGTGACCACCAGGCCCGCGGCCGCCGTCGAGACGCCCGCGCCGGTGAGCAGCACCGGGCCCAGCACGAGCGGGCAGAACAGCAGCAGGTAGCCGATCAGCGCCACCGTCAGCCCGGACCGCACGCCCGGGGTGTTGACCAGCCCGGGCGCCAGGACCGGCCGGGCCGCCCGCCGCTCCTGGCGCACCAGTGCCAGGGTGAGCAGGGCGGCGGCCACGAGCAGGACGGCGACGGCCCAGCCGGGCAGCGGCAGGCCGGAGGCGGTGGAGAGGGCGAGCAGCAGCGAGGTGGTCGCCCCGGTGAGCAGCAGCATCCCGGGCAGGTCGAAGCGGGGCTCGGAGCGCGTGTGGTGCCCGGGCTCGCCGGGTACGGAGCCGTGGCGTACGGAGCCGTGGCGTGCGGAGCTGCGGGGTGCGGGGACGGCAGCGGGAACGGTGGTCAGCCCGTCGGCCCCGGCCCCGGTCCCGGTCCGGGTGCGGGTGCGGGTGCGGGTGCGGGGCAGCAGGTACCAGCCGGCCACGATGCCGAACACCGCGATCGGCACGTTGACCCAGAACACCCACTGCCAGGAGGCCTGTTCCACCAGCAGTCCGCCGAGCGTCGGCCCCAGCGCCAGCCCGAGCCCCTGGGCGGCGGCCTGGATGCCGAGCGCGCGCCGCATCGCGTGCTCGGGGACGCCGCGGGCGACCAGAGCGACGCTGTTGGCCTGCATCATCGCGGCGCCGGCGGCCTGCACGGCGCGGCAGCCGACCAGGATCCACAGGCTGCCGGCGAGTCCGGCGCCGAGGGAGGAGAGGCCGAAGACGGCGAAGCCGCCGATGTACATGGTCTTGCGGCCGACCAGGTCGGACAGCCAGCCGATCGGGGCAAGCAGGGCGACCAGGACGAGCAGGTAGGCGAGGGCGACCCATTCGACGGCGGCGAAGCCCGCGCCGAAGTGGCGGCCGAGGGCGGGGAAGACCAGGGCGATGACGCTGGCGTCGAGCTGGCCGAGGAAGGCGCCGAGGCAGACCGTGCCGACGGCCAGCCAGTGGGCGTGGCGCCAGCCGGCTATGCCTCGGGGCCGGGGCCGCTCGGTGAGCAGGCGCGCGGTGAGGGCCATGGCGTTCATGCCGCTAATATATCGGATACAGATATGTTCCTTCTACGAGCTGCTCGCCCTGCGATACGAAACATCTCGCGGTGCGCCCGCCCCGCGTCCGAGGACCGGACGGCGCCCCGGGAACGCCCCGTACCAGGCGATACGCTGTCCGCCATGCCGTCGTCACCATACGTTCCCGACTCCGCCACCGAAAGCCCCGACCCGGCGGTCGAGCACGCCCGGCGGCTGACCGACACCGTCACCCGGCTGCGCCGTGCCCTGCGCAGCAGCATCCGCACCGACTACCCCTGGGAGTCCCTGCCGATGGCGCAGGTCGAACTCCTCCAGACGCTCGCCGCCGCCCCGCTCCGGGTCGGCGAACTCGCCGCCCGCCAGCGGCTCGCCCCCAACACCGTCAGCGGACTGGTCGGCAAGCTCCTGGAAGCCGGGTTCGTCGACCGCCAGGCCGACCCGGGCGACCGGCGCACCGCCCGCATCGCCCTCACCCCCGCCGGACGGCGCCAGCTCGACGACTGGCAGCACGCCCACGAACGCCGCATCGCCACCGCCCTCGGCACCCTCGACCCGGCCGACCGCGCGACCGTCGTCCACGCCCTGCCCGCGCTGGAACGGCTCGCCCGCGCCCTCGCCCAGCCGGGAGCCGGACCCGAAGGGCCCGCCGTCGGCTGAAAACCCCTGGAGCACGGGGTGTCGCGGGCGCTAGCGTCCCGGCATGACCATCGCGGAGGTACAGCTCGAACCCTGGACGGACGCCGACCTCGCGCTGCTGCGCCGGGTGAACACCCCGGAGATGAAGAAGCACGTCGGCGGGCCGGAGACGGAGGAGCAGCTGCTCGTCCGGCACGGGCGGTACCTGGACTTCGTCCCGTCCGGACTGGGCTGCATGTACCGGATCGTGCTGCTGCCCGAGGGCGAGGCCGTCGGCACGGTCGGCTACGGCACCCGCGACTGGGCCGGCGGGACGGTGCACGAGATGGGGTGGAACGTGCTGCCCGAGCACCAGGGGCGCGGCATCGCCGTGGCCGCCGCCCGGGCCGCCGTCGCCGCTGCCCGGCGCGAGGGGGCGCACCGCTTTCTGCACGCCTTCCCCTCGGTGGACAACCCCGCCTCCAACGCGGTCTGCGCGAAGGCTGGGTTCACGCTGCTCGGTGAGACGGAGTTCGAGTTCCCGCCCGGGCGGTTCATGCGCAGCAACAACTGGCGGGTGGACCTGCGGGGTTGAGGGCCGAGACCTTCGGGCACAGGTGCCTCGGGCACGGGTGCCTCGGGAACGGGTGTCTCGGGCACGGGCGCCTCCTCGGGCACGGGTGCCTCAGAAGAGGGTGCCGCTCTCCAGCTCCAGCAGCCAGCGCTTGCGGTCCACGCCCGCGGCGAAGCCGGTGAGCGCGCCGTTGGCGCCGAGCACCCGGTGGCAGGGGCGCACGATCAGCAGCGGGTTGGCGCCCACCGCGCCACCGACCGCCCGTACCATCCGCGGCGACTGCCCGGCCAGTTCGGCGAGTTGGCCGTAGGTCACGGTCGTGCCGTAGGGGATCTCGTCCAGCGCGGCCCAGATCCGGCGGCGGAACTCGGTGCCCTCGGGAGCGAGCGGGAAGTCGAAGGTGGTGCGGTCACCCTTGAAGTAGGCGGTCAACTGGGCGACCGGCTCGGCCAGGGCCTCGGGGTCGTACTCCCAGTCGTCGGCGGGCTCGGCCAGCGCGTACTTCTGCCCGGGCGCGGTGACCGTGGCCAGGGCCGCAGGGCCGCCGTCCTCGGGCAGCACGCCGCTGAGCAGCAGCGGGCCGAACGGGCTCTCCATGGTGGTGTAGACGGTGGTGCTCATGCCGGGTCGTTCTCCGTTCCGGTGTTCGTGCTGGTGCTGGGGATGGTGCTGCCGGCGCTGCCGGTGTCGGTGCTCGCGGGGCCCGCCCAGAGGCGGTGGACGGCGTAGGAGCGCCACGGGGCCCAGGCCTCGGCGGCGCGGGCGGCGGCCCTGGCGTCACCGGGGGCGCCGAGCCGGAGGAGGCCGTGCTTGACGCCGATGTCGGTCGGGAGGAAGACGTCGGGGTCGGCGAGGGCGCGCATCCGCAGGTAGCCGACCGTCCAGGGACCGATGCCGGGCAGCGCCAGCAGCCGGGCGGCGGCCTCCTCCCGGTCGACCCCGCCGTCCAGGCGCACCACGCCCTCCGCCAGCGCGGCGCACAGGCCGGTGAGCGCCCGGCGGCGGGCCGCAGGCATCGCGAAGTCCTCCGGGTCGGCGGTGGCCAGCACCGCCGCCGAGGGGAAGAGCAGCCTCAGTCCGCCGCTCGGCTCGGGCAGCGCGACGCCGTACTTCTCCGCGAGCCGGCCCGCCAGGGTACGGGCGGCGCCGACGGTGATCTGCTGGCCGAGCACGGCGCGGACGGCGAGCTCGTGCGGCTCCACGTGGCCGGGCGAGCGCAGGCCGGGGCGCTCACGGACCAGCGGGCCGAGCACCGGGTCGGCGCCGAGCTGCTCGTCCACGGTGTCCGGGTCGGCGTCCAGGTCGAAGAGGACGCGCAGCCGCTGGACGGCGGTCGGCAGGTCGCGCAGGTCGGCGAGCAGCAGGCGGCAGTCGAGCCAGCCGCGGGTGCGCGGGTCCTGCGGCGCCAGGCCGTCGACCTCGGCGATGCCGTGCCCGTACGGGAGCGCGAGGGTTCGCCGGTAGGTGCGCACGCCGGGGCGCGCGCCGGGCACCACCTCCTCCACGCCGGGGACGGCGCGCAGCTCCAGGAAGTCGATCAGGTGGTCGCTGTCCAGCGCGCCGCGGTAGGCCAGGCGCAAGGTGAGCCCGCCGGCCGGGGTCGCCGTGCGGCGGCCGGACACCACCTCGGCGCGCAGGCCGCTGGGGGTGCGGTCGTAGACCTCGCGCACGGTGTCGTTGAACTGGCGGACGGAGGCGAAGCCGGCCGCGAACGCGATGTCGGTGACGGGGAGTTCGGTGGTCTGCAGGAGCAGCCGGGCGGTCTGGGCGCGGCGGGCGCGGGCCAGCGCGATCGGGCCGGCGCCGAGCTCGGCGGTGAGCTGGCGCTGGAGCTGCCGGGCGCTGTAGCCGAGGCGGTCGGCCAGGCCCGCGACGCCCTCGCGGTCCACCACGCCGTCGCCGATCAGGCGCATCGCGCGGCCGACCAGGTCGGCGCGGTGGTTCCACTCCGGGGAACCCGGAACCGAGTCCGGGCGGCAGCGGCGGCAGGCGCGGAAGCCGGCGCCCTGGGCGGCCGCGGCGCTGGGGTAGAAGCGGCAGTTGGCACGTTTGGGGGTCACGGCGGGGCAGCTCGGTCGGCAGTAGATGCCAGTGGAGGTGACCGCCGTGAAGAAGACGCCGTCGAAGCGGGCGTCGCGGCTGTCCACGGCTCGGTACCGGATGTCGTCGTCGATCACGTTGTCCAGTTTGCGGGATGGGACGAGGGGTGACTGGCGGGAATCGGACATTGCCGTCGGGGGGCTTCCCCCTCCCCCTCCCCCCGCCCCCACCCTCCCGCCTCCGCCACCCACCCACCGCCGCGCGCGGCCCACCCACCCACCACCTGCCCACCCACCTGGCGGCCTTCTGCGCCCACCCACCCGCCGCACCCGCCGCGCCCACCCACCTACCCGCCGTGCCTGCTGCACCCGCCGCGCCTGTTGCACGTACCGCAGCCACCGGGCGCCTCGCGCGCACCGCGCCTGTCCAGAGCTCGCTCGGCCTGTGCCGCCAGCGTCATCGCCCTGCCGCGAACCGCATGTCCTCCCTCCTCCGTGCCGGGCCCCGCCCGGCTCCGCCTCGGCCCGCCCCCGCACTGGCCGGCCGCCGGCCGACCGGTCAGTGCGGGTCGTCACACCCGGGCTCCCCGGGCAGACGCTGGGCCATCGAGCTGCTGAACCACTGCGCCGAGGACGGATCCGGTCAGCGCTTCACCGGACCGCCTGCCGCGCGCATCGACTTGGTGATCGCCTTCCACTTGTTCAGCCGGGCCTTGGCGACCCGGGCGTCGGTGCGCGAGGCGATCCACTCGTTCTCGCGCTGGAGCTTGAGATAGCTGTCCATCCGGCGCTGCGGCAGGGTGCCGTCCTCCAGCGCCGCGCGGACCGCGCAGCCGGGCTCGGTGTGGTGGTTGCAGTCGTGGAAGCGGCAACCCTCGGCCAGCTCGGCTATGTCGGCGAAGGCCAGGTCCACCCCCTCGCCACCGTAGAGGCCGACCTCGCGCAGCCCAGGGGTGTCGATGAGCACGCCCCCGCCGGGCAGCGGTATCAGCTCGCGGGTGGTCGTGGTGTGGCGCCCCTTCTGGTCGACCTCGCGGGCTTCCTGGACGGTCATCACGTCGGCGCCGACCAGCGCGTTGGTGAGCGTGGACTTGCCCACGCCGGACTGGCCGATCAGCACCGTGGCGCCGGGGGCGCAGGCGCGGAGCACGTCGATGCCCTCGCCCGTCTCCGCGCTGACCACCAGCACGGTGACGCCCGGTGCGACGGATTCGACATCGGCGCGGATGAACTCGGCGTCGTCGACCAGGTCGGCCTTGGTGAGGACGACCAGCGGTTCGGCGCCGGACTCCCAGGCCAGGGCCAGGAAGCGCTCGATCCGCCCGAGGTCGGGATCGGCGGCGAGCGAGGCGGTGATCAGCACGGTGTCGACGTTGGCCGCAAGCACCTGGCCGTCGGAGCGCTTGCCGGCCACCTTGCGGATGATCGCGGTGGAGCGCGGCAGCAGCGCGGAGACGGCGGCCATCGGCTGGGCGTGCAGGTCGACGGCGGCCCAGTCGCCCGTGCAGGGGCAGTTGATCATGTCGGCGTCGCCCACCGGCCGGGTGTCGAGCCGGACGGTGCGCAGCTCGCCCGTCTCCGGGTCGGCCAGGACGGCGTCGCACTGGCCGCGGTCGACCCGGGTGATACGGGCGGGGAGCAGGCCGGCCTCGGCCAGCGGGACGAAGAGCTCGTCGAGCTCGGGCGTCCAGCCGTAGCGGGCCAGTGGGGACCTCTCGGTGGAGAGGGAGGAGGAGAACAGCGAAGTGGAGGCAGCGTTGAACAACGCAGTGGCCCTTCGGGAGGAGATGGTCCCGGCGGGCTACGGCTGGCGCGGAAGGCTCAGCCGGCGGCCGGGAAGAGGAGGTGAACGCGCATGCTGCCCAGGGCAGCTATCGGGGCGACAACGACCACGGGGTTCACCTCCTGCTCTCTACTCCTCGGGCGGCCCAATGGCCCCCGAACCGATGTGTCACACGCTAGCGGGGCGGGCGGTTGGGGCCAACCTATTTTTGACCTGCGGAAATGCGGTGGGGAGGGGTCGCGGCGGGCCAACATTGGCCCCCACCGAGCGGCGCCGGGCCACACGCCGCCGCGCCAGGGGACGGAACCGCCGCTACCCCCCGTAGCGGTGCTTGAGGTTCGGGTCGTCCAGCCACCACGGCCGCATCCCGCCCTCGTCCTCCTCCGCCCGCCCCGCCGCCCTGGCCTCCGCGGCCTGCGCCTCGAAGCGGGCGTCCAGCTCGGCGTCCACGGCCTTGATCTCCTCGCGCCCCTGCACCACCATCCGCCGCACCAGCGCGGCCAGGAACGGCAGGCCGACGAGGTCGCCCAGCACCCAGAAGGCGTTGCCGCCCCAGGTCTGGTCCTGCGCCAGGCTCGGCCCCCAGGGCCGCTCGAGCGCCAGGTAGTAGTGCTCGGCGACGAGGTGCCCGCCGTAGATCAGCACGATCCCGAGCCCCGCGTCGAAGATCACCTCGGCGAAGGTGATGAACAGCCCGACCAGGTGCGGGTACTCGTGCCCGACCGGATCGAGCTGCAGCCGCGGCCAGAAGTAGGCGAGGCCCAGCAGCACCAGCGCCAGGTGCAGCACCAGGTTGCCGACCCCGCTGGAGACCGACCACTCGTACCAGGGCGTGAAGTAGAGGAGCCACGGCGGCGCCATCAGCAGCACGGTGGAGACCGCGGGGAACATCAGCACCTTGGAGGGCCGGCTGCGCAGCGCCCGCAGGATCCGCTCCCGCCGGCCCTCCGGAGAGGAAAGGACCAGCAGCGAGACGGGGGCGCCGAGCGCGAGCAGCAGCGGGACGACCATGAGCAGCAGCACGACCTGTACGGCCCGGTCGGTGAACAGGACGCGCTCGTACACCCCGAGGCCGGAGCAGGTGCACCAGATCCACAGCAGCAGCCCCCCGAGGAAGGCCGCGGTGCGGGTGGGCTGCCAGCGGGCGCCGTCGCCGCGGTTCACGGTGCGCACCGCGGTCAGGTACCAGCCGCCGAGCAGCAGCGACAGGGCGAGCACCACCGGTTCGAAGGTCCAGGAGGTGGCCAGGTCGGACCACTGCCACGCGGGCGGTCCGCTGTACGCGAGCACCCGGGCCGCGCCGTCCAACGCGCCGTCCACCACGCCGCTCATCCGTCCGCCCACCTCATCCGTACCGCCGTACCGGCCGTGCCGACGTACCGGCTGTGCCGGCGCACCGGCCGTACCGGCGTACCGGCCGTGTGCCCGCCGTACCCACTGTGCCCGCCGGGCGCAGGGGCCGCGGCGCCCGGCCATGATGGCCCTCCCGACGCGGTCCGCCGCAGCCGGGGCCCACCTCTATACCCGGGCCTGAACAAAGCTTTACCAAAGCCGAACAAAGCTTTGCCCAGGCAAAGTTCTGCCCTTGCCGGCCCCGGAGGCGCAACCGGCGCGAGCCCGCTGTCGTCTGGCAGGATGCACCGTCGGCGATACCGGCCACGTGGGTGACAGCAAGGGGACGACAAGAGGTGCAAAGCACTGCACGCGGCGAAGGCCGACGGCTGGCCGCGCGCCACCGCAACATCGAGCTGGGCCTGCTGGCGCTCGCGGTGGCCGTCTGCCTGGCCGGACACATCGACGCCTCGCTGGCGATGACCGACAAGCTGCCGCCCGGGCTCCTCGTCCACGGCCTGTCCCTCGGGGCGCTGGTCGCGGTGGCGCACCTGGCGGTGCGCCGGTTCGCGCCGTACGCGGACCCGCTGATCCTGCCGCTGGGCGTGTTCCTGACCGGCTTCGGGCTGATGCTGCTGGACCGGCTGGACTTCAGCTACAAGGCCGCGCACGCCGCCAAGGGCGACTACCAGAAGCTCCCGGCCGCGCCGGGCCAGCTGATGTGGACGTTCATCGCGGTGGCGGCGGCGCTCGCGCTGATCGTCTTCGTCAAGCACCACCGGTTCTTCCAGCGCTACGTCTACGTGCTGATGGCGGGCGCGCTGATCCTGCTGACCGCGCCGATCTTCTCGCCGACCGACAGCTTCGGCGCCAAGCGCTGGATCAAGCTCCCCGGACTGCCCTCCTTCGAGCCGGACGAGTTCGTGAAGGTCGCGATCACGATCTTCTTCGCGGGCTACCTGATGGCCTCCCGGGACGCCCTGGCCCTGGCCGGCCGGAAGGTCTGGGGGATGACCCTCCCGCGCGGGCGGCACGCCGGACCGGTGCTGGCGATCTGGGCGGTCAGCCTGATGGTGCTGATCTTCGAGCGCGACCTGGGCACCTCGCTGATCTTCTTCGGCGTCTTCGTCGTGATGCTGTACGTGGCGACCGAGCGCACCAGCTGGGTGGTGCTCGGCCTGCTGATGGCGGTCGGCGGCGCGGCCGTGGTCGGTACCGTGGAGCCGCACGTGCACGGGCGCGTCGAGGCCTGGCTGCACCCGCTCGACTACTTCCCTCCGGTCAACAACCAGGCGATCTCCGCACAGCCCGCCGAGGCCCTGTTCAGCCTCGGCACCGGACACATGACCGGGACCGGCCTGGGCTCCGGCCGGCCGTGGCTGATCGGCTTCGCCGGGCGCAGCGACTTCATCTTCACCACCATCGGCGAGGAACTGGGCCTGGCCGGGGTGACCGCGATCCTGCTGGTGTACGTGCTGCTGATCCAGCGCGGGCTGCGCACCGCGGTCGGACTGACCGACCCGTTCGGCAAGCTGCTGGCCACCGGCCTGTCGGCGGCGCTCGCGCTGCAGGTGTTCGTGGTGGTCGGCGGCGTGAGCGGGCTGGTCCCGCTGACCGGCAAGGCGTTGCCCTTCCTGGCGGCCGGTGGTTCCTCCCTGCTGGCGAACTGGCTGATGGTCGCCCTGCTGATCAAGCTGAGCGACTCCTCGGGGCGCACCGCCCTGGACCCGGCCCCGACCAGCCCGGAGCCGCTCCCGGCGCAGGCCGGCCCGGCCTCCCCCGGCCCGGGCCGGACCCTGGGGGCGGGCGAGCCGCTGGCCGCGGGCCTGGACCCGCTGCCGGGCGCCGGGCCCGACCCGGCGGGCCCGTCAGCCGCGTCGTCCGGCCCCATCCACACGGACCCGGGCGCCCCCACCGAGCTGCGCCCCTCCTTCGGCCACGCGCCCGGCACGCCCCGGCCCGACGGACCGCTGCCCGGCGGCCCCCAGCACGCCGGTCCGCAGCACAGTGGCCCGCAGGCGTCGTACGGCTACCCGCCGAGCAACGACCAGTCCGCCCACGGCTACGGCCCCCCGCAGCAGTCCCGGTACCCGCAGGACCCGACGGTCGGCTGACCCCACCGGCGCACCCCGCCGACCACCACCCGGCCGGACCCCGGCAACGCAGAGGGCCTCCCCCGCACCCGCGAGGGAGGCCCTGTCCGTACAAAGTCACCACCGCCACTACCGCGCCACTACCGCGGCCACCACCGCGCCGCTACCGCTGCTCCCACGGCGGCCGCGGCGGCCTGGGCGGGTACCCCGGCACCTGCTGCCCCGGCCCGACCCCCGGCCCCGGCCCGACCCCCGGCCCTGCCTCCGGCGGCCCCGGCCGCTCCGGCGGCGGCCCGGCCGGCCGGTCGCTGTCCGGCGGCGGCGGGGACGGCCGGTGGTGCGGCCCGGGCCGGGCGGTGAGCCGCGCGCGCACGTTGTCGGCGGCCAGCACGTCGGCCCACCGCTCGGGGTACTCGGCGGGCACGTCGACGTCGTCGGCGTCCTCCTCGCCCCACTCCTCCTCGACGCCCTCGGCCAGGCCCAGTTCGCGGGCGCGCCGGGCCCGTTCGACGGCCCGGCGGGCGGCGACCTCGCGGACCACCGCGGCGGCCGCCTCCTCGTGGGCGCGCTCGTTCTCGGCCCGGGCGTCGGCGGTCTCCAGGGTGGGCCAGCGGCGGTCTATGGCGGCGTTCATGGCAGCGCCGATGAGCACCGCGAGGGCCACCACGAAGATCCACAGCAGTACGGCCACCGGCGCGGCCAGCGAGCCGTACACCGAGGGGCCCTCGACCGAGCTGACCAGGTAGAGCCGCAGGCCGACACTGCAGAAGACGAGCACCACCAGGGCGACCAGCGCGCCGGGGATGTCCTCGCGCCAGGGCGTGGAGACCGGTACGGCCAGGTGGTAGAGAGTGGTCAGGGAGACGATCAGCAGCAGGATCGCGACCGGCCAGTAGGCGGCGCCGACGAGCCCCGCGATGCCGTGCACGGCGTTCTCGACCAGTCCGGGCCCGGCCATCAGCAGCGGCAGCACCAGCGAGCTGATCACCAGGGCACCCAGGTAGAGGCCGAGTGACATCAGCCGGGTCTTGACGATGCCGCGCTTGCCGTCCAGCCCGTACATGACGGTGATGGTGTCGATGAAGATGTAGAGCGCCCGGGATCCGGACCACAGCGACAGCAGGAAGCCGATCGAGATGAGGTCGGGCCGGGTGTGGTCGAAGACCTGGCTGAGCAGCGGTTTGACGACCGCGTTGACGGAGGAGTCCGACAGCACCGTCCCGGAGGCCGAGACGATGTCGTGCTTGAGCCGGTCGATGGTGCCCGCGCCGAGGAACTCGTCGAGGTAGCCGAGGGTGGCGGCCAGGCCGAGCAGCAGCGGCGGGATCGACAGCAGGGTGAAGAAGGCCGCCTCCGCGGCGAGGCCGGTGACCCGGTACTCGACGCAGGTGTTGGTGGTGTCCTTGACCAAGTCCCACGCCGTGCGGCGCCAGGTGGCCTCCTTGGCCGCGCGCCGGGAGCCCTTGCCCCGGCGCCGGGAGGGCCGTTCGGGGTTCGGTCTGCTCGTATCGCCTGCTGCTTGCACAGGGCTAACGGTATCGGGCCAGGTCGCTCCGGTTGATCTCCCCCGGGGTACGGGCGCGTGCGGACCGGCCGCGCGAGTCGCCGTACGGGCGCGTGCGGACCGTCCTGCCGACCGCCGCGCGGGGCCCCCTGCTGCCCCGCGCCCCGACCGCGCCCCGACCGCCCGTCAGGAGCCCGTCGGACGGCCCGCCCCGGAGCGGCCGGAACACCCGGCCGTCCCAGATGTCGAAACCCCAGCGTCCAGCATTCGGATGTTAGTGGACCGCGAGTCCCACGCCGTGCGAATCTCTTGCCATGCCTAGCGCCGGAACCACCCTAGTAGGTCGACTCCACGTCGATCTCCTTCGCGTGTCCAGCGCCATCTGTCCGGTGACCTGAGCTCCCACCCCGCCGCACCACCGCACCCGGCGCCGTCCACCCCGCCATCCCCGCACGAGCGGATGCGCAGGCGCCCGCCCGGCCCGGTCTGCTGCTCTCCCGGCCCTGAGAAACCCGCAGGTCACAGCAGCGATCGCACGGCCGAGCACGCCCCGCGACCCACCCGGCGCCAGCGCCACCTGCCCAGAAGGACTTCACCATGGCCACCTCTCCCGAGACTGCCGAGCCCACGGCCGACCGCCCGGTCGCGCCCCGCCCCGCCGCGGCTCGCAAGGTGACCCGCCACCGCGGCGAGGGCCAGTGGGGCATGGGGCACTTCACCCCGCTGAACGCCAACGAGCAGTTCAAGAAGGACGACGACGGTCTCAATGTGCGGACACGTATTGAGACGATCTACGCGCACCGGGGCTTCGACTCGATCGACCCCGCCGACCTGCGCGGCCGGATGCGCTGGTGGGGGCTCTACACCCAGCGCAAGGAGGGCATCGACGGCGGCAAGACCGCGATCCTGGACCCGCACGAGCTGGACGCCGAGTACTTCATGCTCCGGGTGCGCATCGACGGCGGCCGGCTGACCGTCGCCCAGCTGCGCGCGATCGCCGAGGTCTCCGAGCAGTACGCGCGGGGCACCGCCGACCTGACCGACCGGCAGAACATCCAGTACCACTGGATCCGGATCGAGGACGTCCCGGCGATCTGGCAGAAGCTGGAGGCCGTCGGCCTGTCCACCACCGAGGCCTGCGGCGACACCCCGCGCGTCATCCTCGGCTCGCCGGTGGCCGGCATCGCCGAGGACGAGATCATCGACGGCACCCCGGCCATCGAGGAGATCCAGCGCCGCTTCATCGGCAACAAGGACTTCTCCAACCTGCCGCGCAAGTTCAAGAGCGCGGTCTCCGGCTCCCCGCAGCTGGACGTCGCCCACGAGATCAACGACGTCGCCTTCGTCGGCGTGGTCCACCCCGAGCACGGGCCCGGCTTCGACCTGTGGGTCGGCGGCGGCCTGTCCACCAACCCCAAGCTCGGCGTGCGCCTGGGCGCCTGGGTCCCGCTGGACGAGGTCGCCGACGTGTACGGCGGCGTGATCGGCATCTTCCGCGACTACGGCTACCGGCGCCTGCGCAACCGCGCCCGGCTCAAGTTCCTGGTCGCCGACTGGGGCGTGGAGAAGTTCCGCAAGGTCCTGGAGGAGGAGTACCTCGAGTACCGGCTGGTCGACGGGCCCGCGCCCGCCGAGCCCGCCGCCCGCTGGCGCGACCACGTCGGCGTGCACCGGCAGAAGGACGGCCGCTACTACATCGGCTTCGCCCCGCGCGTCGGCCGGGTCGACGGCAAGCTGCTCGGCCGGATCGCCGACCTCGCCGCCGCCCACGGCAGCGACCGGCTGCGCACCACCGCCGAACAGAAGATGCTGGTCCTCGACATCGCCGAGGAGCACGTCGACGCGGTGGTGGCCGGCCTGGAGGAGCTCGACCTGCGGGTCACCCCCTCGCCGTTCCGCCGCGGCACCATGGCCTGCACCGGCATCGAGTACTGCAAGCTCGCCATCGTCGAGACCAAGGAGCGCGGCCGCACCCTGATCGACGAACTGGAGCGGCGCCTGCCGGAGTTCGCCGAGCCGCTGACCATCAACATCAACGGCTGCCCGAACGCCTGCGCCCGGATCCAGGTCGCCGACATCGGCCTCAAGGGCCAGCTGGTCACCGACGAGCACGGCAACCAGGTCGAGGGCTACCAGGTCCACCTGGGCGGCGCACTCGGCCTGGAGGCCGGCTTCGGCCGCAAGGTCCGCGGCCTCAAGGTCACCAGCGCCGGCCTGCCCGACTACGTCGAGCGCGTGCTGACCCGCTACCAGGCCGACCGCGCCGAGGGCGAGCGCTTCGCCCAGTGGACGGCCCGCGCCACCGAGGAGCAGCTGTCGTGAGCGAGCGAACCATTCACGAAGCGAACGCCGAGCACAGCGAGATGGGCGATGCGCAGCGAGGTGGGCAATGAGTGAGCGAGCCGCACCGTTCTTCTGCCCGTACTGCGGGGACGAGGACCTGCGCCCGTCCGAGGCCGGCCACGGCGCCTGGGAGTGCCACGGCTGCCGCCGCGCCTTCCAGTTGAAGTTCCTCGGCCTGCTGTCACCGACCCACGGGGGTGCGTCACATGACCAACCGCACCACGCCTGACCACGCGGAGCTCGCCGCCCGGGCCGGCCGCGAGCTGGAGGAGGCCACGCCGCAGGAGGTGCTGCGCTGGGCCGCCGACACCTTCGGCAGTCGGTTCTGCGTCACCTCCTCGATGGAGGACGCGGTGGTCGCCCACCTCGCGTCCTCGGTGTTCCCCAGGGTGGACGTGGTGTTCCTGGACACCGGCTACCACTTCCCGGAGACCATCGGGACCAGGGACGCGGTCGCCGCGACCATGCCGGTCAACGTCATCACGCTCACCCCGCTGAGGACGGTGGCCGAGCAGGACGCCGAGCACGGGCCACGGCTGCACGACCGCGACCCGGACCTGTGCTGCGCGCTGCGCAAGGTGGAGCCGCTCAACCGCGGCCTCGCCGGCTACGACGCGTGGGCCACCGGGCTGCGCCGCGACGAGTCCCCGACCCGGGCGAACACGCCGGTGGTCTCCTGGGACCCGAAGCGCCGCAAGGTCAAGATCGCCCCGATCGCCCGCTGGACGCAGGAGGACGTGGACGCCTACGTCGCCGCGAACGGCGTGCTGCTCAACCCGCTGCTGTGGGAGGGCTACACGTCCATCGGCTGCTCGCCGCTGTCCTGCACCCGTAAGCCGGCCGAGGGCGAGGACGCCCGGGCCGGCCGCTGGTCCGGCTCCGGCAAGACCGAGTGCGGCATCCACCTCTGAGCCCCCGCCCCCGCCCCACTCCTGAGCCCCCGCTCCTGAGACCCCCGCTCCCGAGCCCCCGCCCCCGACCGTTCGTCAACCACCGCGTAAGGAAAGAACCGTGACAGCTCACACCCCGGCCGCCGACGGAGCCGCAGAGGCGGCCCCCGCGGCCGCCCCCTGCGAGCGCGGCGCCACCGTGTGGCTGACCGGGCTGCCGAGCGCGGGCAAGACCACCCTGGCCTTCGCGCTGGCCGAGCGGCTGCGCGCCGAGGGCCACAAGGTCGAGGTGCTGGACGGCGACGAGATCCGCGAGTTCCTCTCCAAGGGCCTCGGCTTCTCCCGCGAGGACCGGCACACCAACGTCACCCGGATCGGCTTCGTCGCCGAGAAGCTCGCCGCCAACGGCGTCAAGGTGCTCGCCCCGGTGATCGCCCCGTTCGCCGACTCCCGCACCGCGGTGCGCGAGCGGCACGCCGCGGCCGGCACCGAGTTCCTGGAGATCCACGTCGCCACCCCGGTCGAGCTGTGCGCCGAGCGGGACGTCAAGGGCCTGTACGCGAAGCAGGCGGCCGGTGAGATCTCCGGCCTGACCGGTGTGGACGACCCGTACGAGGCCCCCGAGAAGCCCGAGCTGCGCCTGCAGACGCAGGGCCGCGCGGTCGCCGAGTCCGCCGCCGAGCTGCACGCCTTCCTGACCGAGAGGGGTCTCGCATGACCACCGCGACCGACAGCCCGGTCCGTGCCCACGACGACTCCCCCTTCGCGCTGTCCCACCTGGACGCGCTGGAGGCCGAGTCGGTGCACATCTTCCGCGAGGTCGCGGGGGAGTTCGAGCGCCCGGTGATCCTGTTCTCCGGCGGCAAGGACTCCATCCTGATGCTGCACCTGGCGCTCAAGGCCTTCGCACCGGCCGCCGTCCCCTTCTCCCTGCTGCACGTCGACACCGGTCACAACTTCCCCGAGGTGCTGGCATACCGCGACCGCGTCGTCGCCGAGCACTCCTTGCGCCTGCACGTCGCCCACGTCCAGGACTTCATCGACGACGGACGGCTGCGCGAGCGCCCGGACGGCACCCGCAACCCGCTGCAGACCGTCCCGCTGCTCGACGCCATCGAGAAGAACCGTTTCGACGCGGTGTTCGGCGGCGGGCGCCGGGACGAGGAGAAGGCCCGCGCCAAGGAGCGCGTCTTCTCCCTGCGCGACGAGTTCGGCGCCTGGGACCCGCGCCGCCAGCGCCCCGAGCTGTGGTCGCTGTACAACGGGCGGCACGCCGTCGGCGAGCACGTGCGGGTCTTCCCGCTGTCCAACTGGACCGAGCTGGACGTCTGGCAGTACATCGAGCGCGAGGGCATCGACCTCCCCGAGATCTACTACGCGCACGAGCGGGACGTCTTCTCCCGGGGCGGCATGTGGCTGACCGCTGGCGCCTGGGGCGGCCCCAAGGACGGCGAGCCCGTCGAGCGGCGGCTGGTGCGCTACCGCACCGTCGGCGACATGTCCTGCACCGGCGCCGTCGACTCCGACGCCACCACCATCGAGGCCGTGATCGCCGAGATCGCCGCCAGCCGCCTCACCGAGCGCGGCGCCACCCGTGCCGACGACAAGCTGTCCGAGGCCGCGATGGAAGACCGCAAGCGCGAGGGGTACTTCTAATGAGCACGACCGTCGAGACCAGCGCCACCTCGCTGCTGCGCTTCGCCACCGCCGGCTCCGTCGACGACGGCAAGTCCACCCTGGTCGGCCGCCTGCTGCACGACTCCAAGTCGGTGCTCGCCGACCAGCTGGAGGCCGTCGAACGCGTCTCCCTGGGCCGCGGCCAGGAGGCGCCCGACCTCGCCCTGCTCACCGACGGCCTGCGGGCCGAGCGCGAGCAGGGCATCACCATCGACGTCGCCTACCGCTACTTCGCCACCCCCCGGCGGCGGTTCATCCTCGCCGACACCCCGGGGCACGTGCAGTACACCCGCAACATGGTGACCGGCGCCTCCACCGCCGAGCTCGCCGTCGTCCTGGTCGACGCCCGCAACGGCGTGGTCGAGCAGACCCGCCGGCACGCCGCCGTCGCCGCCCTGCTGCGGGTGCCGCACGTCGTCCTGGCCGTCAACAAGATGGACCTGGTCGACTACGCCGAGCCGGTCTTCGCCGCGATCGCCGCCGAGTTCACCGCCTACGCCGCCTCCCTCGGCGTGGGCGACGTCCTCGCCGTCCCGATCTCCGCCCTCGCCGGGGACAACGTCGTCGAACCGTCCGCGCACATGGACTGGTACGGCGGCCCGACCCTGCTGGAGCACCTGGAGACCGTCCCGGTCGGCAGCGACCCCGGCGCGGAGCCCGCCCGCTTCCCGGTCCAGTACGTGATCCGCCCGCAGACCGAGGAACACCCCGACTACCGCGGCTACGCGGGCCAGCTGGCCTCCGGCGTGCTGCGGGTCGGCGACCCCGTCACCGTGCTGCCCTCCGGCCTGACCACCACCGTCGCCGCCATCGACGCGCTCGGCCGCCCGGCCGACCTGGCCTGGGCCCCGCAGTCGGTCACCGTCCGGCTCGCCGACGACCTCGACATCTCCCGCGGCGACCTCATCGCCGCCGGGGCCTCCCCCGCCCCCACCAAGGACGTCGAGGCCACCGTCAGCCACCTCAACGAGCGGCCGCTGCGCGCCGGGGACAAGGTGCTGCTCAAGCACACCACCCGCACCGTCCGCGCCCTCGTCAAGGAGATCTCCTACCGGATCGACATCGACAGCCTCGAACAGCGCTCCGGCGCCGAGGGGTTGAACGTCAACGACATCGGCCACGTGAAGCTGCGCACCGCCGAGCCGCTGGCCCTCGACGACTACACCGACAACCGCCGGACCGGCTCGTTCCTGCTGATCGACCCGGCCGACGGCACCACCCTCACCGCCGGCATGGCGGGCGAGGCCTTCGCCACCGTACGCACCGACGGCGCGCCCGGCGCGCCCGAAGAGGAGGACTGGGTCTGATGCCCAGCGAGGCGTTCTCGGGCATGGACAAGGAAGGCGGCCGCATCGGCAGCGGCGTCCTCGGCAGCGGCCAGGGCGGCTTGACCCGATGTGCGGGCCGACGGGGCTGAGAACGCCCCGTCACCGGGCCGCTCCCCACGGCCGCCCGGCTTGCCCGGCACACCCACTGCCGCAAGCGCCACCTTCCAACCGTCCGCCCGGGACCGCCTCCTGACGGTCCGTCCGCGAACAGGACCCACCACCATGGCACCGCACCAGGCATCCTCGCACCGCACCCCCTCCCATCGGCCCACCCGCCCGAACGCCGGCCGGATCAGACGCGCGGCGGCTGCTGCCGCCGCCGGCCTGACCGCCGTCGCCCTGCTGTCGGCCTGCAGCTACGGCTCCAAGGCCGACAACAAGGCCGACACCGCGGCCACCGTGGGGAGTTCGGCGTCCGGCCCCAAGCTCACCGCGGACACGGTGAAGATCGGCTACTTCGCCAACCTGACCCACGGCACCCCGCTGGTCGGACTCCAGGAAGGCATATTCCAGAAGGAGTTGGGCGCCACCCAGGTGAAGACCCAGGTCTTCAACGCGGGCCCGGCGGAGATCGAGGCGCTCAACGCCGGATCGATCGACATCGGCTGGATCGGCCCCTCCCCGGCGATCAACGGCTACACCAAGTCCGACGGCAAGTCCTTGAAGATCATCGGCGGTTCGGCCTCCGGCGGGGTCAAGCTGGTGGTCAACCCGGACAAGGTCGGCTCGCTGGACGACCTCAAGGGCAAGAAGATCGCCACCCCGCAGCTGGGCAACACCCAGGACGTGGCGCTGCTCAACTACCTGGCCGGCAAGGGCTACAAGGTGGACGCGGCGTCCGGCGCGGGCGACGTCTCGGTGGTGCGCACCGACAACAAGGTCACCCCCGACGCCTACAAGCAGGGCTCCATCGACGGCGCCTGGGTGCCCGAGCCCACCGCCTCCAAGCTGGTCACCCTCGGCGCGAAGGTCCTGCTCAACGAGAAGGACGTCTGGCCGGACAAGAAGTTCGTGATCACCAACATCATCGTCTCGCAGAAGTTCCTCAAGGAGCACCCGGACGTGGTGGAGGCCGTGCTGCGCGGTTCGGTGAACACCAACGCCTTCATCAAGGCCAACCCCGACAAGGCCAAGGCCGACGCCAACGAGGCGATCAAGAAGGAGGCCGGCAACTCCCTGGAGTCGGCCGTCCTCGACCCGGCCTGGTCCGACATCGACTTCCTGGACGACCCGCTGGCGAACACCCTGCAGGCCGAGGCCGACCACGCCGTCACCGCCGGGCTCCTCAAGAAGCCCAACCTGAACGGCATCTACGACCTCACCCTGCTGAACAAGGTCCTCGCGGCCAAGGGCCAGGCCCCGGTGGCGGACGCCGGCCTCGGCGCCAAGTAACCCGGCGCCAAGCAACCCGGCGCCACGCAACCGGCGCCACCCAGATCCGCGGTCCGGCCCCCGCCCGCCCGGTCGATCCCCGATCGATGCCCACCGGGCCGGGCGGGGCCGGACCCGGCCCCCCGCTTCGCAGCCCTCGCCAGCCTTGCCAGACCACTCACGCAGGAGGTGCCCGGATGACCCCGGCACTGACCACCTCGGCGGACGCCCCCCGCGCCGACGCCACCGGCGCGACGCCCGCCGTCCGGATCTCGCACGTGCACAAGTCCTTCGGCCGCCCGGGCGCCGCCACCCACGTGCTGGACGACATCACCCTCGACGTCGCGCCCGGCGAGTTCGTCACCCTGCTCGGCGCCTCGGGCTGCGGCAAGTCCACCCTGCTCAACCTGGTCGCCGGCCTCGACGAGCCCACCCGCGGCAGCATCGAGGTGCCCGGCGGCCGCCCCGCCCTGATGTTCCAGGAACACGCCCTGTTCCCCTGGCTCACCGCCGGCCGGAACATCGAACTGGCCCTCAAGCTGGCCGGCGTCCCCCGCCCCGAGCGGCGCGCCGAGGCCGAGCGCCTGCTCGAACTCGTCCGCCTGAACGGCGCGTACGGCAAGCGGGTGCACGAGCTGTCCGGTGGCATGCGCCAGCGCGTCGCGATGGCCCGCGCCCTCGCCCAGGGCAGCAAGGTGCTGCTGATGGACGAGCCGTTCGCCGCCCTCGACGCCATCACCCGGGACGTCCTGCACGACGAGATCACCCGGATCTGGGCCGAACGGCAGCTGTCCGTCCTGTTCGTCACCCACAACGTGCGCGAGGCGGTGCGGCTGGCCCAGCGCGTGGTCCTGCTCTCCTCCCGCCCCGGCCGGGTCGCCCGGGAGTGGCGGATCGACCTGCCGCAGCCGCGCCGCATCGAGTCCTCCGGCGTCGCCGACCTGTCCATCGAGATCACCGAAGAACTGCGTGGGGAGATCCGTCGCCATGGCCAGCACTGACACCGCTCCCGTCGTCCTGGACAAGAACGCCCCCGTCGGCGCCGCCGACAGCGCCGACGTCGGCGCCGGCCTGGACGCCCTCGACTCCGTCACCGCCCAGCGCAGCTCGCTCGGCGAGGTGCTGCGCTCCAAGGCCCTGCCGCCGCTGATCGGCGTGCTGGTGGTGCTGGCGCTGTGGCAGGGCGCGTACAGCCTGCACGTCACCTCCTCGTACAAGCTGCCCAGCCCCGCGGACGTCTGGCACTCCCTCCAGGACCTCTGGTACCAGGGCACGCTGTTCTCGATCATCTGGACCAGCGTCTGGCGCGGCCTGTCGGGCTTCCTGCTCGCCGTCGTGATCGGCACCCCGATCGGCCTGGTCGTCGCCCGGGTCAAGCCGGTGCGCACAGCGATCGGCCCGGTCCTCCAGGGCCTCCAGTCGCTGCCCTCGGTCGCCTGGGTGCCGGCCGCGGTCATCTGGCTCGGCATCAACGACCAGATGATGTACGCGGTGATCCTGCTGGGCGCCGTCCCGTCCATCGCCAACGGGCTGGTGGCCGGCATCGACCAGGTCCCGCCGCTGTTCCTGCGGGCCGGGCGCACCATCGGCGCCACCGGCCTGACCGGCGCCCGGCACGTGCTCATCCCCGCCGCGCTGCCCGGCTACCTGGCCGGCCTCAAGCAGGGCTGGGCGTTCTCCTGGCGTTCGCTGATGGCCGCCGAGCTGGTCGCCTCCTCCCCCGACCTCGGCCGGGGCCTGGGCCGGTTCCTGGAGGACCAGCGCGAGTTCTCCGACATGTCCGGGGTGCTGCTCGGCATCATCCTGATCCTGTTCGTCGGCATCGCCATCGAGCTGCTCGTCTTCACCCCGGTCGAGCGCCGGGTGCTGCGCAACCGCGGCCTGCTGGCCTCCGGCAAGTGAGGCGGCCGCCGGTGCCCGCCCTCCTGCTCATCGCCCACGGCAGCCGTGACCCGCGGCACGCCGCGACCGTGGCCGCGCTGGTCCGGGAGGTGCGGGCGCAGCGGCCCGCCCTGGAGGTCGCCACCGCCTACCTGGACCACTGCGCGCCGCGGATCCCCCAAGTGGTCGGCCGGTCCGGACGGTTCGGACGGCCGGCGGACGCGGTGGCCGTCCCGCTGCTGCTCAACCGGGCCTTCCACGCCAAGCACGACATCCCCGCCGCGTTGCGCGCGACCGGCGCCGGGCTGCCCGTCGCCGAGGTGCTGGGCCCCTCCCCGCTGCTGCTCGCCGCCCTGGACCGCCGGCTGGCCGGGGCCGGGCTCGACATCAGCTCGGCGGCGGTCCGCGCCGGTACGGGCGTGGTGCTGGCCGCGGCCGGCTCCTCCGACCCGGCCGCCGACGCGGCCACCCGCCGGGTCGCCGCCGAGTGGCGGCGCACCCGCGGCTGGGCCGCCGTCGAGGTCGCCTACGCCTCGGCGGCCGGCCCGCGCGTGCCCGACGCCCTCGCCGCCCTGCGCGCGACCGGCGCCGAGCGGACGGCCGTCGCCCCGTACCTGCTGGCCCCGGGCCTGCTGCCGGACCGCATCGCGGCGGCCGCGGAGGGCGCGGACCTGGTCGCCGACGTCCTCGGCGCGGCCCCGGAGCTCGCCGCACTGCTGCTGGAACGCTACGACCGGGCCCGCCGGGAGGCGGCAGCCGTCCCGGCCCTGACCGCCTGAGCCGTCCCAGGGTGGCCCGGCGCCCGGTCCCGCGAGGGAGGTCCGCCGCCCGACGGGGGTGCGGGCGCCGGACCTGGCTCCGGTGCTGGTGCGTCAGGCCGGCAGGTTCCACTTCTGGTTGGCGGCGCCGTTGCAGTCCCAGATGCCGAGCTGGTTGCCGTTGTTGGTGGCGAAGCCGAGGTCGTCCAGGCAGCGGCCGGACTGCGGGTTGTAGAGCGAGCCGTCGGCGCGGGCCTGCCACTGCTGGGCGCCGGTGCCGTTGCAGTCGTAGAGCTGGACCAGGGTGTGGTTGGCGGTGCCGCCGCCGGCGACGTCCATGCACTTGCCGAGGGCGCGAACGGTGCCGTCGACGCCGATCCGCCACTTCTGCGCCAGGGAGCCGTTGCAGTCGTAGATCTGGACGGGAGTGCCGTTGCCGAGGTTGGCGCCCTTCACGTCGACGCACTTGTCGGCGTAGCCGGTGATCTGGCCGGTCGGGCCGGCCGGCGGGGTGGCGCCCAGGAGGACCCGCGGGAACATGACGCTGTCGCCGACGCCGCAGGCCGCGGAGACGCTGCCGTCCCCGATCCCCACGCCGCCGATCGCGGGGCGGGTGAACTGCACGGTGTGGGTGGAGTTCCAGTAGTAACAGGTGGCGGTGACGGTCCAGGTCTGCATCGGGTCGAGGCCGCTGCAGTTGCCGATCGCGTTCCAGCCCGCGACGTAGGCACCGCAGGAGGGCGCGGCCTGGGCGGAGGTGGCGGGCGTGGCCAGGGCGGCGGCCCCGGCGAGCAGGGCGGTGGTCAGCAGGGCGGAGGTTCGGCGCATCGGGACGGTGGTCCTTCCGGTCGGCGGATCGCGTCAACTCGACTTCTGCGCACTGGTGGTGACGGTGCGGCAGTTGTGTGGGCCGGGTAGAAGAATCGTGGGTTCGCCGGGCCCCCGTCAAGCTCTCGTTCAAGGCGAGCTTCGACGGATTCACGCCAGCTGTTCGGATCGGCGGTCGCTCGGACGCCCCGGGAACGCGGAACGGGCCCCGTGCTCCCCCTCGCAGGGGAGCACGGGGCCCGTTCGGTGGAACCGGGGCCGGGACGGCCGTCAGTCGAACTTGCGGCGCTGGCGCCCGGTCCCGTAGTTGGCGCCGGACTGGGAGCCGCTGCCCGGCCGGGCCCGGCCGGAGGAGCGCCCGATGAACCCGGCGGCCTGCGGCCGCTCGCCCTGGGCGGCGGCGCCGAGGCGCTGCTTGGGGCGCGGGCGGCGCGGGTTGCCGTTCATGTCGACGTCGGTGGGCAGCCCGGAGCGCTTGGCGGGGCGGCGGCGCGGGTTGCCGGACTTGCCGGCGGCGCCCTTGCCGTCGGCGGCGGCCGGGGCCGCGGGCTGGGCGGCGGCCGGGACGACCAGCGCGACCGCGACGCCGCTGGGGGTGCGGGCGCCGGTGATCCGGGCCAGCTCGGCGTCGCCGGGGCGGATCTTGGTGACGGTCGGCCGGATCCCGGCGACCGTCATCAGCCGGTTGACCTCGCGGCGCTGCTCGGGCAGCACGAGGGTGACGACCGTACCGGACTCGCCGGCCCGGGCGGTGCGGCCGCCGCGGTGCAGGTAGTCCTTGTGGTCGATCGGCGGGTCGACGTTGACGACCAGGTCGAGGCCGTCGATGTGGATGCCGCGGGCGGCCACGTTGGTGGCGATCAGCGCGGTGACCTCGCCCTCGCGGAACTGGTCCAGGACCCGGTTGCGCTGCGGCTGGGACTTGCCGCCGTGCAGGGCGGCGGCCATCACGCCGGTGGCGCGCAGCTGCTTGGCGAGCCGGTCGGCGCCGTGCTTGGTGTGCACGAACATGATCACCCGGCCGTCGCGGGAGGCGATGTGCGCGGTGGCGGAGGCCTTGTCGGTGGGCTCCAGCTGCAGGACGTGGTGGTCCATGGTGGTGACCGCGCCGGCCGAGGGGTCGACCGAGTGGGTGACCGGGTCGGTCAGGAAGCGCTTGACCAGCCGGTCCACGTTGCGGTCCAGGGTGGCGGAGAACAGCATCCGCTGCCCGCCCTCGGCGACCTGCTCCAGCAGTCGGCTGACCTGCGGGAGGAAGCCCATGTCGGCCATCTGGTCGGCCTCGTCGAGGACCGTGATGGCGACGTCGGAGAGGTTGACGTCACCGCGGCCGATCAGGTCGTCCAGCCGGCCGGGGGTGGCGACCAGGACCTCGGTGCCGCGGCGCACCGCGTTGGCCTGCCGGCTGATGCCCATGCCGCCGACGACGGTGGTGATCCGCAGGTTGACGGCGGTGGCGTACGGGGTGAGCGCGTCGGTGACCTGCTGGGCGAGCTCGCGGGTGGGCACCAGGACGAGCGCCAGCGGGTGCCGGGAGTCGGCGCGGCGCCCGGCGGTGCGGGCGAGCAGCGGCAGGCCGAAGGCGAGGGTCTTGCCGGAGCCGGTGCGGCCGCGGCCGAGGACGTCGCGCCCGGCGATCGAGTCGGGCAGGGTGGCGGCCTGGATCGGGAACGGCTCGGTGACGCCCTCGCGGGTGAGCGCGGACAGGATCGCCTTGGGCAGGTCGAGCTCGCCGAAGGAGGCCGCCGGGGGCCGGGCCGGGGTGCCCTCGACGACGGTGAAGTCGGCGGGCTCCGCCACGGCGGTGCGGGTGGCCTTGGGGGCGCCGGTGCGGCCCCGGGGCTTGCGGGCGCGGTCGGCGCCCTCCCCGGTGCGGCGGGCGCGCTCGGGGTTGTCGCCGCTGCGGCGGGGGCGGCCGGTACGGCCTTCGGCCGTGCGGTCGCCGGTGCGCGCGGCGGAACGGTCGGTGGTGCGGTCGCCTCGGTCGCGGGGCGTGCGGGCAGGGGTGGTCACGGGTTCTCCGTCCGTCGGTCGGCAGCCCGCGGTCGCGGACTGGTCGGCCGTCTGAGTGGAGTGCGCCGCCCCGGCCGTACTGCGGCATGAACGAGGGCCCGCACCGTCCAGCGGTGCGGGCCCCCGCTTCACGAGATCACAGGGGATCGCGCGTCAGCACAGAGGCTGGCGTCAGGCGATGACCTGGATGTTCTCGCCCTGCGGGCCCTTCTGGCCCTGGGTGACGTCGAACTCGACGCGCTGACCCTCGACGAGCTCACGGAAGCCCTGGGCCTGGATGTTCGAGTAGTGGGCGAAGACGTCCGGGCCGCCGCCGTCCTGCTCGATGAAGCCGAAGCCCTTTTCGCTGTTGAACCACTTCACGGTGCCGGTAGCCATAACCGTCTCCTCATACTTGGGGCATCAGGGATTCACACCTCGTGAATCCCCAAGTAGCCGCGATCCCCATCCGGAGACTGAAACACCGGACAAAACAAATGCGCCTGTTGGTTGGTACCAGCAGGCGCACACACACGTTCATGGGAACCAAAACTGCAACTGCCTCGACTGTAGCACGGCCGCACCCCGATTGACCGGGGACTTTTCTGCTCGACAGATCACGTTTGGCCCCCCTGGAAACAGGGGACGGCGCCCCGCCGGAGCGGGGCGCCGTCCGCCGTCCGGCCCGTCGTCGGGCCGTCGGGTCAGTGCCGTCCGGCCCGTCGCCGGGCCCTCGGGTCAGTGCCGGCCGACCGGCTCCGGCGGCATGGTGCTGCCGACCAGCGGGGCGTGGCCCTCACCCGGACGGGCGTCACCGCCGTGGCCGGGCCACCAGGCCTTGTTGCCGATCAGCGCGGTGAGCGCCGGGGTGAAGAACATCGCCATCACGAAGGCCGCCAGCACGATGCCGAAGGCCATCGCGAAGCCGAACTCCATCATGAAGGTGTTGCCCGCGAGCATGAAGGTCCCGAACGAGGCCGCCAGGATGAAGCCCGCCGCCGCGACGGTCGGACCGGCGTGGCGCAGCGCCTCACGGGCCGCCTCGCGCGGGGAGCGGCCCGCGCGGGCCTCCTCGCGCAGGCGGGCGATGATCAGGATGTTGTAGTCGGTCCCGATCGCCACCACGAAGAGGTAGATCAGGATCGGCATCATGAACATCAGGCCGGTCTCGTGGCCGATCTTCTGGAAGAGCAGCGTGGCGGCGCCGAGGGTGGCGCCGAAGCCGAGGCCGACCGAGACCATCAGGTACCAGGGGGCGACCACGCTGCGCAGCTGGAGCGCCAGGATGAGCAGGATGAGCAGCCCGGCGATCGGGAAGACCAGCTTGTAGTCATGGGTCATCGCCAGGTTGATGTCCTTGAACACCGAGCTGAGGCCGCCGACCTTGGCCTCGGTGCCGGCCGGGGCCTGGGCGTGGGCGACGGCGCGCAGTTCGGTGACGGTGGCGATGGCCTCGTTGCTGGCGGGCTCGTCCTTGAGCATCACGGTGAACTGGGCCGTGGTGCCGTCGTCGCTGATGGTCTTGTTCTGGCTCGTGGCGGTGGTGGGGGTGGGCGGGAACACCTGGGCGACACCGGCGACGTGCAGCTTGTCCGCGTAGGCCTGGAAGGAGGCCGGGTCGAGCTTCCTGCCGTCGGTGCTGCTCAGGAAGACCTGGCTGGGGGAGGCGGCGCCCTTGGAGAAGGCGGTGGACATCTTGTCCTGGACGACCATCGACTCCTTCTCCTTGGGCATGGAGCCGCTGGTCATGTCGAAGAGGCCGTTGTAGCCCAGGGCGCCGAGGGTCAGGGCGACCAGGACGCCGCCGGAGGCGAGGGCGGTGAGCGCCGGGCGCTTCTCGACGGCCCGGCCGAGCGCGGTGAAGCGCGCGTCACTGGGCTCCCGCATCCACTTCTTGCCGGGCCAGAAGACGGCCCGGGCGGGGATGACGGCGAGCAGGGCCGGGGCCAGGGTGACGGAGGCGAGGGCGGTGACGACGACCGCGATGGCCAGCGCCGGGCCGAGGGCCTGGAACATGCCGAGGCTGGAGAGGATCAGCGCGGCGAAGGCGATGGTGACGGCGCCGGCGGCGGAGGCGATCGCCTCGCCGACCCGGCCGACGGCGTTGACGACGGCGGCCTTGCGGTCCTCACCGGCCCGCAGCCGCTCGCGGTAGCGGAAGGCGAGGAAGAGGAAGTAGTCGGTGCCGACACCGAGCACGACGACGATCAGGATCGGCGTGAGGATGTCCGTGCTCTTGAGGTCGAAGGCCTTGGTGGCGTAGTTGATCAGACCCATGGAGGTCGGCAGGGCGATGATCAGCGAGACCAGGATGGGCAGCAGGCCGGCCAGGACGCTGCGGAAGATGATGCCGACGATGACGATGACCAGCACCAGGGTGGCCATCGTGATGAGGCCCTCGGTGTCGCTGGAGGACTCCTGCTGGTCCAGGGCCTGGGCGGCGGAGCCGCCGAGCTGGAACTTGAGGCCGGTGGGGCCCGCCAGGTCCTTGCCGTCGTTGCGCACCGCCTTGGCGACGGCCGCGATCGCCTTCGGGTCCTGCTGCTTGCCCTTGGCGATGGCGATGGTGCCCATCGCGTACTTGCGGTCCTCGGAGTAGCCGACCTTCTCGGCCGGCGGGTTGACCGCCTCGACGCCGTCGATCTTCTTGCCCGCCAGGTCCTGGGTCAGCTTGCCCATGGCCTTGGTGTCGGCGTCGGTGAGCGCGGCGCCGTCGTTGCGCTCGAAGAGGATGAGGGCGTCCGGGGTGAAGGCGGCCGGGAAGGCCTTGGCCTGCACCTCGGCGGCCTGGATGGACTCGTAGTGCTTGGGCAGGAACGACGCCTCGTCCGTCTGGGAGGTCACCTTGGGCGAGGATATGAAGATCGCGACCATGGCGACGAGCCACGCGGCGATCACCCACCACGCGCGGCGTACGGCGAATTGTCCTAGTCGGTGGAACATGCTCGATGCCTCCTGGGCATGGTTCACCGCAGCCCTTGGGGGACGGGACGCTGGGCGACGGCAGGACCGGGCCGGACGCGCTTTGGCGTCTACTAGCCGGTCGGCAGGTAAGTAGGTCTGGGCGTCAGCCTACGAGTACGTGCTCGCCGTGCGGCAAGGAGCCCCCGTGGTCCAACCCCCGTTGTGGGGCCGCCCCGAACCGGCCCCGCCCCAGTCTCTCCCGGTCGCAGCGCCGTTGGCCTCGTGCTCCGGGTGGAGCCTTCTCCCCCTCAGGGTGGAGTTCGCCCCCTACCTCGGAGGAGGAGGCCTAGGGGTAGGGAACCAGGGAAAACCCCCACCACGCCCGCGCGGCCCGCTCCGGGGGCCGCCCCCGCCCGGGGGCCCGTTCGCCCGGGGCCGCGGGGCGGGCCGCTCCGTGCGTCATGATGATCACCGTCCGGGATCCCCCGGATGAACACCGGCGGAACGGAGCCCAGCCATGATCCCCTTCGACGAGGCCCGCGCCCGGCTGCTGCTCGCCGGGGCCTGCGCCGCCGCCGGACTGCCCGCCCCCGACGGGGCGCGGCTGCTCGCGCTCGGCGAGAACGCCGTCTTCGACCTCGGCGACCCGGCCGTGGTCGCCAAGGTCGGCCGCGGCCCCGGACTGTACGACCGGGCCCGGCGCGAACTGGCCGTCGCGCACTGGCTGGCCGGGCAGGGCATCCCGGTGGTCCGCCCGTACGAGCGGGTCGAGGCCGGGCCGCACCGGGCCGACGGGCACCCGGTCACCTTCTGGCACCGGCTCGCCCCCGCCGTCCGGCCGGCCCGCCCGGCCGACCTCGCCCCGCTGCTGCGCGCCCTGCACGCACTGCCGCTGCCGCCCTTCCCGCTCGACGGGCGCGACCTGCTGGCCCCGGTGGAGCGCTGGCTGGCCTCCGCCGAGGGACAGGTCGACCCGGCGGACGTCGCCTTCCTCCGCGAGCGCCGGGACGCCTTCGCGGCCGCCCTGCCCGGCCTGGTGCCGGAGCTCGCGCCCGGGGTGATCCACGGCGACGCGCTGCCGCGCAACGTCCACGTCGGACCGGACGGGCCGGTGCTGCTCGACCTGGAAACCTTCTCCCGAGACCTGCGCGAGCACGACCTGGTGGTCCTGGCGCTCGCCCACGACCGCTACGGGGTGCCCGAGGAGGACTACCTGGAGTTCACCGGGGCCTACGGCCGGGACGTGCGCGACTGGTCCGGCTTCGCGGTGCTGCGCGGGGCCCGGGAGACCGCCAGCGCCTCCTGGGTCGCCCAGCAGGCGGCCGGGAACCCGGCGGCCCTCGCGGAGTTCCGGCGCCGGGTCGACTCGCTCCGGGAGGGGGCCACCGGGGTGCGCTGGTACCCGTTCTGACGGCGGGCGGCTACCTCCTGGGAGCGGCGGACGTCGAACCGGGCGAGTGTGAGAAGACTCTTAGGGCGGAACGGTCCGGCGCGCAACCGGGACACGTACGATCGGCGTCCTATCGCACAGTCATCCTGACCGAGGGATCGGCCCCCTTCCCGCCCGCAGGAGCCGCCGCCATGCACCGGACCCCCACCCGTCGCAGCCCCCTCCCCGACTCCCGCACCGCCGCCGGCCGCCGACGGCTCGTCGCGGGCTGCGTCGCCGTGGCCGCCGTGCTGGGACTGTCCGCGTGCGGCACCGCCAGCGGGGCGCTGCAGCCCACCGCGACCGCCTCCACCCCGGGCGCCTCCGCTCCGGGCGCAACCACCCCGGGCGCCACCACTCCGGGCGCCGCCGCGCAGCAGCCGACCGGCACCGCGGCCGCCACCATCGCCCCCACCCCCGGCTCCGACGCCGCCGGCCCCGGCCGGGCCGCTCCGCCGGCCGGTGCCGAGCCGCGCACCCCGACCGCCGCGGCCACCCCCGGCCACGCCCCGGCCACCGGCACGCCCGTCGGCACCACCCCCGCCGGCACCCCCGCCGCGCCGCCCGCGCAACCCGGTCAGGCCACCAAGGTGATCGGCTCCACCGCCTCCGGCGGCCGCACCGTCGCCCTCACCTTCGACGACGGCCCCGGCCCGGCCACCGGCCAGATCCTCGACCTGCTCGCCCAGTACCACGTCAAGGCCACCTTCTGCGAGATCGGCCAGAACGCCGCCGCCAACCCGGCCCTGGTCAAGCGAGTGCTGGCCGAGGGCCACCGGCTCTGCGACCACAGCGTCCACCACCCCCAGCCGTTCGAGAAGCTCCCGCACGACAAGGCGGTGTACGAGATCTCCGCCGCCCGCGACATGATCGTCAAGGCCGGCGGGCCGGGCACCCGGGTCAGCTGGTTCCGCGCGCCGGGCGGCGGCTTCACCGCCGACAACGAGCACATCGCCGCCGGGCTCGGGATGGACTCGCTCGGCTGGTCCGTCGACCCCCGCGACTGGTCCCGCCCGGGCGTGCCCGCGATCGTCTCCACCGTGCAGAGCCAGCTCAAGCCCGGCGGCGTGATCCTGATGCACGACGGCGGCGGCGACCGCAGCCAGACCGTGGCCGCGCTCAAGCAGCTGCTGCCCTGGCTGGTCGCCCAGGGGTACACCTTCGACTTCCCCGCCGCGTAGGGCCCGTGGGGCCTTTGGGCCGCGGCCCGTAGGGTGGGCGGCCGTGACCGACACCGCCGCCCTCCTCGCCGCCGTCCCCGGGCTGGCCCGCCACCTGCGGCCCGCCACCCTGCTGCACCCGTACGCCGTCCCCGGCGGCGCCCCCGCCGACCCCGCGGCGAGCCGGATCGGCGGCCCGGCCGAGTGGCCGCCCGGCGAGCCCTGGCCGCACTGCACCGCGCGCCACCCCGAGGAGGAGGACGTCCTCCCCCGCAGGGCGCCCGAACCGCCCACCGCTGCGACGGCGTTGGTCCCGCTCGCCCGGATCCGCGCCGAGGACGCCCCGCACCTGCCCCGGCCGCCCGGCACCGACCTGCTCCAGGTGCTCTGGTGCCCCAACGACCACGACGACATCCAGGGCGAGCGCTACTACTACGGCCCCGCCGTCGAACTCCACTGGCAGCGCGCCGCCGACCTCGCCCCGGCCACTCCCCCGCCGCCCCGCCACAGCGCGCCGGAGTACCTGCCGCGCCCCTGCGCGGTGCGCCCCGAACACCTCCTCGACCTGCCCGACCGGGACGAACTGCCCGGTGAACTCGCCCGCGCCGTCGCGGAGTTCGCCGAGCGACAGGGCCTGGAATACGAGCGGGACCTCGGCCGGGCGGACGGCTGGAAGCTGGGCGGCTGGCCCTCCTGGCACTGCACCGACCTGATCCCGATCGACTGCCACTGCGGGGCCCGGATGAGGCTCCTGCTCACGGTGGAGAGCGGCGAGGACCCGGACCTGTCCCTGGGCCGGCACGGCGAACTGCACGTGTTCGTCTGCCCGGTGGACCCGGCCCACCCGGTGGGGCTGGACATCCAGGGCTGAGGCCGCGGCGGGGCCTCAGCCGAGGTGCAGCCGGTAGACCTGCCGGGAGCCGCCCTCCGGTCCGGGGGCCGCGGCCTCGGCCGGGGTGAAGCCCAGCCGCTCGTAGAACACCCGGGCGCCGCCGGCCACCGCCCCGGGGTGGTCCGGGCCGAAGGTGACCACCTCGACGACGGCCGGGGCGCGGACGTGGTGGCGGCGCAGCGCGTCCTCGACCAGCGCCCGGCCGACGCCGGTGCCCCGGGCGCGGCCGGCCACCACCAGCCAGTGCAGGTGGTGCGGCCCGTCCTGCGCGGGGCCGAACAGCAGGCCGCCGAGCAGTCCCCCGGTGGACTCGGCGACGGTCGCGGTGCCCCGGGCCATCGACTTCTCCACCGCGCGGTGGAAGCCGGGCTCGGCCACCATCGGGCCGAACCAGTGCTCGACCTCGGCGGCGAGGGCGAGGAAGCCGGGCAGGTCCGCCGGGCCCGCCGCGCGCACGAAGTGGGCGGGCTGGGCGGGCTGGGCGGGCTGGCCCCGGCGTGCGGGGTCGGCCGGGCCGGTCATCCGGAGGGCCTGGACGGCCAGCGCGGGTCCACCACCGCGTGCGGGTCCTTGCCGCGGCGCAGCCAGGCCTGGAGGCCCTCGGCCCAGTCCCGGTACCAGTCGATCTGGCGCCGGTGCAGTTCGGCCGGGGCAACCTCCCCCACCTCGACCGGGTAGCGCCCGGCCAGGGCGACGGCGACCCGGACGGCGGCCAGCGCGTCGCTGCCCGCCTCGTGGGCGTCCGTCAGCTCCACCCCGTACACCTCGCAGACCCGCTGCAGGGTGCGCGAGCCCTTGCGGTACTTGTCGACGGCCCGGTCGATGACCAGTGCGTCCAGCACCGGCCCGACCGGGGCGCCGAGGCGCTCGGCGAGCACGGGCAGGCCGTAGCGGCGCAGCTCGGCGTCGAGCAGCGAGAGGTCGAAGGGCGCGTTGAAGGCGACCACCGGCCGTCCGTCCGCGATCCGCGCGCAGAGCGCCGCGGCTATCTCCTCGACCGCCTCCTTGGCCTGCCGCCCCCTGCTGCGCGCCAGGGCGTCGCCGATGCCGTGGATGGCCTCGGCCTCGGCGGGGATCGGCACCCCGGGATCGAGCAGCCAGTTGGCGGCCTCCACCCGGACGGCGCCGACGGTGTCCACGAGCGCGGCCGTGACGATGCGGTCCACGGCCGGGTCGGTGCCCGTGGTCTCCAGGTCGAAGCCGACCAGTGGCTGCTGCCACCAGCTCATCAGGTGTGTCCTTCCGTCCTCCGGCGAAACAGCCCCTATCATCACCCGCCCCACCGACAACCCGACCGGCAGGGGAGCCGATCAAGGGCCCGGTCGCCCTACGCTGTTCCCCGGACCCGAACGGAGGAGCCGACCATGAGCACCGCCCCGAACCTGCCCGTGCCCCCTCACGGGCCCGACGAGTCCCACCCGCTGCGGACCATCAGAGAGATTCGCGGATCGCTGCCGGAGGACCAGGTCGAACACTTCGACGCTGAGCTCGCCGATACCGACATCGACGCGCTGCCCGCCATGCTGCACCGCTGGGCAACGCTGGGAACCGACGGCTTCCTGGACTTCCTCCTGACGACGCCCCTCGAGGGCCTGGAGTTCGGCGCTCGCTCCTACGACGACGAGGAAGCCCCCGAGTGACCTACCTGCTGGACACGAACGTGGTCGCCGAGCTCACGACGCGACCGAAGCCGGCTCCCGCGGTCATCGAGTGGGCCCGATCCGTCCCGGCCACCGAGCACTTTCTCAGTGTCATCACCATCGCGGAGATCGAGGCCGGCGTGGCGGCAGCCCCTGATCCGCTGCGGCGGGCCGTTCTCGATCGGGTCCTCGACGGTCTCCGGGCTGAGTACCAGGGGCGGATCGCCGTGATCGGCGAGCGGGAGTCCTCCGCCTACCTCGCCGTCCACCGTCGGCTCAAGAGCCTCGGGGCCGGCATCGATCCGCCCGACGCGCTGATCGCGGCCACGGCCCTCGCGAACGGATGGACGCTTGTCAGCCGCAACGTCAAGCACTTGGCGCGCACCGGTGCGGCTGTGCTGAATCCGTGGGAGTACTGAGCGTTCTTCATGCGGACTGCCCCGGCCGCTGGATGCGGGCGGGGCAGTCCGGTCTTCCGCCGGCCGTAGACCGGTGTGAGGCCTACCGGGCCGCTGCCCGTCCGCTCAGCGCGAGCCGGCCGGACAGCACGCCGGAGGCCACGGCGAGCACCAGGCAGAGCGCCGCGCCGCCGGCCAGCGGCAGCCAGGGCAGCCGCAGTGCGACGCTCGCCTGCCCGGCCAGGATGCGGTGGTTGAGCAGGGCCGTGGTGCCGTACTGGGTGAGCGCGGTGGCGGCGAGGGCGAGGACGGCGGCGGTGGCCACCACCAGGGCGGCCTCCAGGGCGACCATCTGCAGCACCTGGCGGCGCAGCGTCCCGGCCAGCCGCAGCACGGTGAAGTCGCGGCGGCGGTCGGCGGCGCTCATCACCATGGTGTTGACGATGGCGATCAGCGCGTAGAGCAGGGCGGGACCGAGGATGGTGGTGGTGGCGATCCAGGCGTAGTGGGCGTTCGGGTCGGGGCCGGGGTCGCGGGCGTCGGTGAGGACGCCGCCGAGCCGGTCGGCGGGTTCGGCGCTGAGGTGGACGGCGCCGGGGCGGGCGCCGTTCAGGTGGCCGGTGACGGCGTCGCCGCTGAGCAGGACCTCGTCCAGGCCGAGCTGGGTGCGGTAGACGAGGGCGAGCCGCAGGCCGGTGACGGTGCCGTCGGCGAGGCGCAGGTTGACCTGGTCGCCGACCTTCCAGCCGTGGCCGCGGGCCTGGTCGGTGGAGGCGGCGAGGGTGGCGCCGTGCAGGTCGGCGGCGGTGCCGTCGACGGCGGGCAGGGTCCAGGCGGTGGCGAGGTCGCCGTCGACGACGGTGGCGGCGGAGGGTGCGCTGGCGGGCGAGTCCTCGCCGTGGTCGTCGAAGGCGGGCCGGTCGGCGCCGAGGCCGGTGACCACGGTGGAGGTGGTGGCGGTGGCGTGCAGGTCGGGCCGGCCGGCGGTGAGCCGGTGGGCGGCGTCGGCGGGCAGCGGGGCGGCGCCGGGGCGCAGCACGTAGCGGGCGGCGGCGGTGGCCCGGCCCTGGGCGGTCATGGCCTCGGCGAAGGCCGCGGTGGAGCCGACCATGGTGCCGGCGAGCGCGATGGTGAGGAAGGCCGGGGTGGCGGTGGAGACGGTGCGGCGCACCGCGGTGAGCGCGTTCTGCCGGGCGAGCAGCGGGGCGGCGGCGGTGAGCCGGGCGAGCGGGGCGCTGAGCAGCCGGACCAGCAGCGGGACGACGACGGGCGCGAACAGGGCGAGGGTGGTGATGGTGGCCAGGTCGGCGCCCATCACCCACTGGGAGGCGAGCTGCGGGTCGTCCGGCTGGTCGCCGGGGGCGGGCGGCAGGGTGGCCGCGGACAGGTAGTAGGCGACGCCGCCGACCAGGCCGAGCAGCCCGAGGACGGCGAAGGCCCAGCGCGGCCCGGTCATCACCCTGCGGTCGACGGCGGCGTCGCCGAGCGCCTCGACGGCGCGCACCCGCCCGGCGCGGACGGCGGCGGTGACGGCGCCGAGCAGCGCGACCGCCAGGCCGACGGCGGCGGCCAGCAGCATCGGTCCGACGGCGGGCCGGGCGGTGAAGCCCTCGGGGGCGGCGCCGCGGGCGACCAGCCAGGAGGCGAGGGCGGGCGCGCCGGGCAGCGCGAGCAGGCAGCCGCTGACGGCGGAGACGAGGGCGACGACGGCGGCCTCGCCGGTGATCAGCTGGACGATCTGGCGGGGCGTGGCGCCGACGGCGCGCAGCATCGCGATCTCCTGGCGGCGCTGGGCGACGGCGAAGGCGAAGGTGCCGGCGACCACGAAGACGGCGACGAAGGCGGCCATCGCGGAGGTGAACTGGAGCACCTTGTGCAGCGAGGGCGCGCCGAGCGGGGAGTCGTCCCCGGCGGTCTCGTTGAGCAGGCTGCCGGTGGTGGCGACCAGGGTGACGCCGAGGGTGAGGGCGACGTAGGAGCCGGCGAAGGCGGCCTTGCGGCGGCGCAGGCTCGCGGCGGCGACGGGCAGCAGGGTCCCGAGCGAGGTCATGCCGCCGTCCCCGCCGTCTCCAGGGCGGTCATCCGCTCGGCGACCTGCTGGGCGGTCGGGCGGGGCAGGTCGTCGACGATCCGGCCGTCGGCGAGGAAGAGCACCCGGTCGGCGTGGGCGGCGGCGACGGGGTCGTGGGTGACCATGACGGTGCTCTGGCCCTCGCGGTCGACCAGGTCGCGCAGCAGGGCGAGGACGTCGCGGCTGCTGGAGCTGTCGAGGGCGCCGGTGGGCTCGTCGGCGAACAGCATCCGGGGCCTGGTGATCAGGGCGCGGGCGATGGCGACGCGCTGCTGCTGGCCGCCGGAGAGCTGGGAGGGCAGGTGGCCGGCCCGCTCGCCGAGGCCGACCTGGGCGAGCGCCCGGTGGACCTCGGCGCGGTCGGGGCGGCGCCCGGCCAGGCGCAGCGGCAGGCCGACGTTCTGTTCGGCGGTGAGCGAGCCGACCAGGTTGAACGCCTGGAAGACGAAGCCGAGTTGCTGTCGGCGCAGCACGGTCAGCTGGGTCTCGGTCAGCCCGGCGAGGTCGGTGCCGTCCAGCACGACCCGGCCGCGGTCGGGGCGGTCGAGCCCGGCGCCGCACTGCAGCAGGGTGCTCTTGCCGGAGCCGGAGGGCCCCATGACGGCGGTGAAGGTGCCGCGGCCGAAGCCGACGTCCACCCCTCTGAGTGCCCGTACGGCCTCCGGGCCGGTGCCGTAGGTGCGGTGTACGTCTTCGAGGCGCAGTACGGCCCCGTCATCCCCCGTGATCTTCACGGGGCTTACACCTACCACGGGCGCACCCGTCCCGACCAGGGGTGATGGGTGAATCGTTACTGCAGTGAGGGGCCCCGGTCGGCCGGCGGGCCTCGGCTCCGTCGGGGGTCATCGGGCCGGCTCCCGGTGCATGGTGACGTCGATCGGGTCCTCGTCGACGGCCTCGAAGCCGTGCCGTTCGTAGAGCCGCTGGGCGGCGCTGCCCCGCAGGACGGTCAGGTGCACGGGCTCGCCGGCCGCGTCGGCGTCGGCGAGCAGGTGGCGCAGCACGGCGCTGCCGAGGCCGCGGCCCTGGAGGTGGGGGGCCAGGTAGAACATCTCCAGCCGGCGCCCGCCGCGTTCGTCGGGGCGGACGGTGACGGAGCCGCCGAAGGCGCCGTCGACCAGGAGGACCGAGGTGTACCGCGTGGAGAAGGCGTGCCGGACCCGGCGGCGGGAGCGCTCCGGGTCCCAGCGGCCGAGGCGTTCCAGGTCGGCGCGCATGACCTGGTCCTTGAGGTCGCTGATCGGGTCGAGGTCCTTGGGCCCGGCGGGTTCCAGGGTCCAGGCGGGGAGGCTGTTCACGCACCGCAGTGTTCCAGCGCGCGCACCGCCTCCACCAGCGGTTGTCTCACGATGCGGGCCGTGGGCCGCTCCCTCAGGAGACGTTCCGGGCGTCCGCCCAGACCCCCTCGAACTCCTCGCGGTAGACCTCCAGCAGCCCCGGCTCGGTCCCGCCCGGCTGCTGGCCGGCGCCGCCGCGCAGGATCAGTGCCGGGGACTCCATGCCGCGCGAGCGGCGCAGGTAGGGCTGGATGACGCCGAGGTCGCGGCCGGCCCGGCGGCCGGCCACCGGGCCGGTGGGGCGGGGGCCCTCGACCAGGTAGGCGGTGAAGCGCGGGGTCTCGTCGAAGACCCTGATCTCGAAGCCGCCCTGGTCCCGCAGCCGGGCCCGGACCCGCCGCACGTGCATGATGTTCATCTCAATGGCGCGGGACAACTCGCCCCGGGACAGGCCGAGTTCGCGTTCGCGGCGGCGCACCGCGCTGCTCGCCGGGTTGAGGAACAGCAGCCGCACCCGGCAGCCCTCGCCGGCCAGGCGGACCAGGCGCTTGCCGGTGTAGTTCTGGCAGAGCATGCCGAGGCCGATGCCGAGCGCGTCCAGCCGCCGGGCGCCGTCGAGCAGGTCCTCGACCGGGAGGTCGCGCTGCAGCCGGACCCGGTCGGCGTGCACGGCGACCACGTCGGCGTAGCGTCCGGCGACCAGCGACTCCACCACGTCGGCGGGCACCCCGCCCGCGCCGCCGTCGAGGACGGCGAGCAGCCGGGCGGCGGCGCGCTCGGTCTGGGCCAGCACGGTCTGGGTGAGCACCCGGTTGCGGGAGACCACGTGCCGGGCCACTTCCAGTTCGTCCAGGGCGAGTTCGATCTCGCGCCGGTCGGCGAGGTAGGGCTCGAAGCAGGGCCAGTGCTGGACCATCAGCTCGCGCAGCTGGGGCAGGGTAAGGAAGACCAGCGGGTCGTCGTCGGCCGGGTCGAGGAGGTAGCCCTTGCGGCGGCTGACCTCGCGCACGGCGCCGGCCCGGTGGGCCCACTCCTCGCCGGCCGGGCCGGCCGCGGCGGTGACCCAGTCCTCGCCGTGGGCGGGGGCGTAGATGGGGTGCAGCACCTCGTCGACCAGGGAGCGCAGCCGCTGTTCGACCAGGTTGAGCCAGACGTAGGCGCGCCCGGAGAGCCGGACCCGCTGGTAGGAGTCCTCCCACTCGGCGGCCGACCAGGCGAGCGCGGGGACCTCGACCGGGCCGCTCTGGGCGGGCACGAGGGCGCGGCCGGTCATGGTGGGGCGCATGACCACCGTGGGCGCCTCGCTGCGGGCGCCGCCCCGGTCGGGGCCGTCGGACCCGGAGCCGCGGCCGCCAGCAGGGAACACCATGCGCCACCTCATCTGCGGCTGACCCCCGCGGGCGCGGGGGCCGTTGACGGGCCGTTGACAATCACCGGTCGGCCGGAGCGGCCGGACGATCAAGGGTACTGCCCACCGCGAGCCGTCCGCAGCCGGATCGGCCAGGGGCCCTCCGGTGCATCTCCCGCACCGGTGGCAACAGTCTTCACACGAATGCTCGCCGGACACCCGTTCGGACTAACCCCGGCGGTACCTCCCGGCCGCCGGGGAAGGGCTCGGGGAGTATCTCGGGGAGTGTGCGGGCTGTGCCGTGCGTCACGGCTCGGTCAGGACCGCACATGCCCGGCCGCCCGGCCGGGAAGAGAGCGTCCGGGCCGGCCGCCCGGCCGGACCACCTGTCGGACTACACATCAGTTTCCGTATGTCACAAGGAAGTTGAGGACTCATGCAGGTCTGGCCCGGTAAGCCCTACCCCCTCGGCGCCACCTACGACGGGGTCGGCACCAACTTCGCGGTGTTCTCGGAGAGTGCCGACCGGATCGAGCTGTGCCTGATCGACGAGGACGGCTCGGAGACCGCCGTCGAACTGCGCGAGACGGACGCCTTCGTCCGGCACGCCTACCTCCCGGGCGTCCAGCCCGGCCAGCGCTACGGCTTCCGGGTGCACGGCCCGTACAACCCGGGCCTGGGCCAGCGGCACAACAGCGCCAAACTGCTCCTGGACCCGTACGCCAAGGCGATGAGCGGACACATCGACTGGGACGAGTCCGTGTACGGCTACCACTTCGGCGCACCCGAGCGCCGCAACGACCTCGACTCCGCTCCGCACACCATGCACTCGGTGGTCATCAACCCGTACTTCGACTGGGGCACCGACCACCCGCCGCGCACCGACTACCACCGCACCGTCATCTACGAGGCCCACGTCAAGGGCCTCACCAAGCTGCACCCCGGCATCCCCGAGGAGATCCGCGGCAGCTACGCGGCCCTGGCCCACCCGGCGGTGATCGAGCACCTGGCCAAGCTGGGCGTCACCGCGATCGAGCTGATGCCCGTGCACCAGTTCGTCCGCGACCACCGGCTGCGCGACCTCGGGCTGGCCAACTACTGGGGCTACAACACCATCGGCTTCTTCGCCCCGCACTCCTCCTACTCCTCCACCGGCGACCGCGGCCAGCAGGTGCAGGAGTTCAAGTCGATGGTCAAGGCGCTGCACTCGGCCGGGATCGAGGTGATCCTGGACGTCGTCTACAACCACACCGCCGAGGGCAACCACCTCGGGCCGACGCTGTCGCTGCGCGGCCTGGACAACGTCTCCTACTACCGCCTCGCCCAGGACCAGCGCTTCTACGAGGACACCACCGGCACCGGCAACAGCCTGCTGATGCGCAGCCCGCACGTGCTCCAGCTGATCATGGACTCGCTGCGCTACTGGGTCACCGAGATGCACGTGGACGGCTTCCGCTTCGACCTCGCCGCCACCCTGGCCCGGCAGTTCCACGAGGTCGACCGGCTGTCCTCGTTCTTCGACCTGGTGCAGCAGGACCCGGTGGTCTCCCAGGCCAAGCTGATCGCCGAGCCCTGGGACCTCGGCGAGGGCGGCTACCAGGTCGGCAACTTCCCGCCGCTGTGGACGGAGTGGAACGGCATGTACCGGGACACCGTGCGCGACCTGTGGCGCGGCGAGAACGCCACCCTGGCCGAGTTCGGCTCCCGGCTCACCGGCTCCTCCGACCTCTACCAGGACGACGGCCGCCGCCCGATCGCCTCCATCAACTTCGTCACCTGCCACGACGGCTTCACCCTGCGCGACCTGGTCTCCTACAACGACAAGCACAACGAGGCCAACGGCGAGGACAACCGGGACGGCGAGTCCTTCAACCGCTCCTGGAACTGCGGCACCGAGGGCCCCAGCGCCGACCCGGCCGTCGAGGAGCTGCGAGCGCGCCAGCAGCGCAACTTCATCGCCACCCTGATGCTCTCCCAGGGCGTGCCGATGCTCTCCCACGGCGACGAGCTCGGCCGCACCCAGCAGGGCAACAACAACGCCTACTGCCAGGACAACGAACTCGCCTGGGTGCACTGGCCCGAGGGCGACGGCCCGGCCGCCCGGCTGCTGGAGTTCACCCAGGGGATGATCTGGCTGCGCCGCGACCACCCGGTGTTCCGGCGGCGCCGGTTCTTCCACGGGCGGCCGGTCTCCGGGCGGCACGGCGCCGTCGCCCCCGCCCCGGACGGCTACGACGACCTCACCGACATCGCCTGGTTCACCCCCGCCGGGGAGGAGATGACCAAGCGCAACTGGGGCGCCAGCTACGCCAAGTCGCTGACCGTCTTCCTCAACGGCTACGCCATCTCCGAACCGGACCGGCGCGGCGGGCGGATCGTCGACGACTCCTTCCTGCTGATGTTCAACGCCCACTTCGAGCCGCTGGAGTTCACCGTCCCCGCCGACCACGGGCAGGAGTGGCGGGTCGTGGTCGACACCGCGCAGCCCCGGCTGCCCGCCCCCGGGGCCGGGGCCCGGGTCAAGGCCGGCGACGCCCTGTGGCTCACCGACCGCTCGCTGATGGTGCTCCAGCGGCCGGCCTGACCCGGGTGCCGGGGATCCCATGGGGATCTTGCGCTCACCTGTTCGGGTCAGCACCGGGTCTTGGCGGCGGGCCCGGCCGGGTACCTATGGAGCTATGACCTCCGCCGCCGAGCCCGCGCAGCCCCGCCCGGCCGCTACCCCTCCGACCGCCGCTACCCCTCCGACCGCCGCTACCCCTCCCACCGCCGCCACCCCTCCCACCGCTGTCCCCAGCGCCTCGTACCGCCTCCAGCTCCAGCCCGGCTTCACCCTGCGCGACGCCACCGCCGCCGTCCCCTACCTGGCCGCCCTCGGCGTCTCCCACCTGCACCTCTCCCCGCTGCTGGAGGCCACCCCGGGCTCCACCCACGGCTACGACACCGTCGACCACACCCGGATCAGCGAACAGCTCGGCGGCGAGAGCGCGCTGCGCGCCCTGGCCGCCGAGGCCCACCGGCACGGCCTGCGGCTGCTCGCCGACGTGGTGCCCAACCACATGGCCGTGCCCGTCCCCGAGCGGCTCAACGAGCCGCTCCGGCAGGTGCTCCGGGACGGGCCCGACTCGCCGTACGCCCGCTGGTTCGACATCGACTGGACCGCCCAGCCCGGCCCCGCCGACGCCCCGGAGCGCGGCCGGGTCCTGCTGCCGCTGCTCGGCGACCGGATCGGCACCGTCCTCGACCAGCTGGTGGTCGACGGCGAGGTGCTGCGCTACCACCGGCACGAGCTGCCGCTGCGCCCCGGCACCGAACGGCTCCCGCTCCCGGAACTGCTGGCCCGGCAGTGGTACCGGCTCGCCTGGTGGCGGCTGGCCCGCACCGAGCTCAACTACCGGCGCTTCTTCACCGTCAACGAGCTGATCGCCGTCCGGGCCGAGGACCCGGAGGTCTTCGCCGCCACCCACGCCGTGCTGCTGCGGCTGCACGCCGACGGCGTCCTGGACGGCTTCCGGATCGACCACCCCGACGGGCTCGCCGACCCGCGCGGCTACCTGCGCCGCCTGGCCGACGCCACTGGCGGCGCCTACGTCGTGGTCGAGAAGATCCTCACCGGCGAGGAGCGGCTGCCCGCGGACTGGCCGGTGGCCGGCACCACCGGCTACGACGCGCTGCGCCGCATCGACGGCGTGCTCACCGACCCGGCGGGCGCCCGCCGGCTGGCCGAGGCGTACGAGGCCTTCCTGCGGGGCGGGGCGGTCCCGGGCGGCGGGGCGGTCCCTGGCGGCGAGGCGGACCTGCCCGGCGGGGGGCCGGGCCACGAGCCCGGCGGGGCGCTCCAGCACCCCGCCGTCGCCGCCGCGCTGCGCGGCCGGGCCGAGATGACCGGGCCCGGCGGCGAGCTGACCGCCGAGGTCGAGCGGCTGGTCCGGATCGCCCTGCGGATCGGCGCCGCCGAACCCGCGCACGCCGACCACGCGCCCTGGCAGCTGCGCGCGGCGCTGCGCCGGCTGCTCACCCACTACCCGGTGTACCGGCCGTACGCCCGGCCCGGCGAGCCCGCCGACGACCCCGGGCTGCCGGTGGACGACGCCGCCGACCCGACCGAGCGCCTGGTCGCCGCCCTCGCCCTCGGCCGGCTGGGCCGCAGCGCGGACAAGGACGAGTTCTGCGTGCGCTTCGCCCAGACCGCCGCCGCCGTGGCCGCCAAGGGCGTCGAGGACACCGCCTTCTACCGCTGGAACGCGCTGCCCGGCCTCAACGAGGTCGGCGGCGACCCCGCCCGGCCCGGGCTGTCCCCGGCCGCGTTCCACGACTGGTGCCGGTACCTGGAGCGCAGCTGGCCGCACAGCATGACGGCGCTCTCCACCCACGACACCAAGCGCAGCGCCGACGCCCGGGCCCGCCTCGCCGTCCTCGCCGAGCAGCCGCAGGCCTGGGCCGCCGAGGTCACCGCCTGGTCCGCCGCCGCCGGGCCCGCCGCCCCCGGGCTCGACCGGGACGCCGACTGGCTGCTCTGGCACACCCTGGTGGCCGCCTGGCCGATCACCCCGGACCGGCTGGTCGCCGCCCTGCTCAAGGCCGTGCGCGAGGCCAAGCTGCACACCTCCTGGACCAGCCCCGACGCCGGGTACGAGCAGGCCCTGGAGCAGCGGGCCCGCGCCGTCCACGGCAACGCCGCGCTGCTCACCCGGATCGAGGGCCGGGTGCGGGCGCTCGCCCCCTACGCCCGCGCCAACACCCTGGCCGCCGCCCTGCTGCACCTGACCGTCCCCGGTGTGCCGGACCTCTTCCAGGGCAGCGAGGAGCCGCTGTACACCCTGGTCGACCCGGACAACCGGGGCGTGGTGGACCTCGGCGCGCTCGCCGTACGGCTCACCGACGCGGCCACCCCGCGCCCCGGCGACCTCGCCCGGGAGAAGCTCCACCTGACCGCCACCGCGCTGCACCTGCGCCGCTCCGGCCCGCTCGGCGCCTACCGGCCGCTGGCCGCCCCTGACCACCTGCTCGCCTTCGCCCGCGGCGAGGACGTGGTCACCGCCGTCACCCGGCTCCCGTACGGGCTGGAGCGGGCGGGCGGCTGGCGCGACGCCGTGCTGGAGCTGCCGCCCGGCGGGCCGTGGACCGACCAGCTGTCGTTGCGCGACTTCCCCGCCGGTCCGGTGCCGGTGGCGGAACTGCTGGCGACGTACCCGGTGGCGCTGCTGACCAGGAGGGGCCGATGAGCTCGCGCTACGAGGTCTGGGCGCCGAACGCGACGCGCCGGGTGGACGTGGAAGTCGGCGGCAGCGCCTACGAGTTGGAGCGCTGCCCGGACCGCGACGGCTGGTGGAGCGGCGAGGCCCCGGCGGGCGACTACGCCTTCCGGCTCGACGGCGGCCCACCGCTGCCCGACCCGCGCTCGCCCCGCCAGCCCTACGGCCCCGACGGCCCCAGCCGGGCGGTCGACCACGCCGCCTTCCGCTGGTCGGACACCGGCTGGCGCGGCCGGGCCCTGCCCGGCGCGGTGCTCTACGAGCTGCACGTCGGCACCTTCACCGCCCGCGGCACCTTCGACGCGGCCGCCGAACACCTGGACCACCTGGTCGAGTTGGGCGTGGACTTCGTCGAACTGATGCCGGTCTGCCCGTTCCCCGGCAAGCACGGCTGGGGCTACGACGGCGTCTCGCCCTGGGCCGTGCACGAGCCCTACGGCGGCCCGGAGGGGCTCAAGCGCTTCGTGGACGCCGCACACCGCAAGGGCCTCGGGGTGGTGCTCGACGTGGTGCACAACCACCTCGGCCCGTCCGGCAACCACCTCCCCGCGTACGGCCCCTACTTCACCGACCGGCACCACACCCCCTGGGGCTCGGCGGTCAACCTGGACGCGCCCGGCTCGGACGAGGTACGCGCCTACCTGGTCGGCAGCGCGCTCGCCTGGCTGCGCGACTACCGGATCGACGGCCTGCGGCTGGACGCCGTGCACGCCCTCGTGGACGACCGAGCCGTCCACTTCCTGGAGGAACTCTCGTGTGAGGTCGAGAAGTTGGCGACCTCGTCGAACCGTCCGCTGTTCCTGATCGCCGAATCCGACCTCAACACCCCGCGCACCACCGCCCCCCGCGAGGCCGGCGGCCAGGGCCTCACCGCCCAGTGGAACGACGACTTCCACCACGCCCTGCACTGCGCACTGACCGGCGAATCCCAGGGCTACTACGCGGACTTCGCGACCGCGCCGCTCACCGCCCTGGCCAAGGTGCTGCGCCACGGCTTCTTCCACGACGGCACCTGGTCCTCCTTCCGGGGGCGCAGCCACGGCCGCCCGTTCGGGGCCGGTGCGGCGGGCCACCGGCTGCTCGGCTACCTCCAGACCCACGACCAGGTCGGCAACCGGGCGCTCGGCGACCGGATCTCCACCTCGCTCACCCCCGGCCGACTGGCCTGCGGCGCCGCGCTGGTGCTCACCTCGCCGTTCACCCCGATGCTGTTCATGGGCGAGGAGTGGGCCGCCGCCACCCCCTGGCAGTACTTCACCGACCACACCGACCCGGCCCTGGCGGAGGCCGTCCGGCAGGGCCGGCGGCGGGAGTTCGCCGAGCACGGCTGGGCCGCCGAGGCCGTCCCGGACCCGCAGGAGCCGGCCACCGTGCTCCGCTCGGTGCTCGACTGGACCGAGCCCCGGCGCGCCCCGCACGCCGAACTCCTCGACTGGCACCGGACGTTGATCGGGCTGCGGCGCGCCCGGCCGGAGCTGGCCGACCCGGACCTCGGCGCGGTGCGGGTCGAGCACGACGAGGCGGCGGGCTGGCTGGTGCTGCACCGGGGGCCGTACCGGATCGCGGTCAACCTGGGCCCGGGCGAGGCGCTGCTGCCGCTGGGCGGCGCCGGGCGGGAGGTGGTGGCGGCCTTCGGCGCGGCGGCGCTGGTGGACACGGCAGTTCGGCTGGCGGCGGACGCGGTGGCGGTCGTCCGGGTGGGCTGAGGCCTCACCGTGTGCGTGGCCTGAGGTTCCGCCGTGCGCGTGGCCCGAGGCCTCACCAGAGGAAGGTGCCGATCCGCTCCCGGAGCGAGGCCGCGTCCAGGCCGTAGGCGGCCAGGTGCTCCGGGATCGACCCGTACTGCCGGTGCTCCTCGCGCGGCACGCCCAGGGCCAGCACCCGGTGCGGGCGGTCGGCCAGCGCCGCGTGCGCCTCGTTCGCCGAGGTGCCCGCCAGGTAGGGCTCCACCAGGACCACGTCCGGCTTGTCGCCCAGCGCGGCGCGCAGTCCGGCGGCGTCGAAGGGGCGCACCGTCGCCGCGTACAGCACGGTGACGTCCAGGCCCTCGGTGGCCGCGAGCACCGCGTCCAGCATCGGGCCGACGGCCAGCACCACGCCGCGGCCGCCGGTGCGGACGGTGGTGAAGCGGCCGGGCTCGACGGCGACCGGCACGGCGTTCTGGTGCGCCGAGAGCCGCACGTACACGTTGCGGTCACCGTCCGCGTAGGCGTCGCGCAGCAGCCGCTCGGCCTCGTCCGGGTGGCCGGGGACGTGCACCGTCCAGTCCGGCAGGGTGTCCAACAGGGCGACGTCGCCCGGGGACATGTGGGTACGGCCGCCGGCCGGCCAGTCGTAGGAGCCGGCCGCGCTCACCAGCACCGCGCCGACGCCCTGGTGGACCAGGTCCAACTTGACCTGCTCCCAGGGTCGTTCGATCAGGAAGCTGGCGAAGGTGTGGGCGATCGGACGCATCCCGGTCAGCGCCAGTCCGCCGGCCGCGCCGATCAGCAGCTGCTCCCGGATGCCGACGTTGACCACCCGGTCGGGGTGGCGCCGTTGGGCCGGCCCGAAGGCGGCGGCGGTGATGTCGGCGAGCACCACGGCCAGTCGGGGGTCCTCGTCCAGCAGTCGGGTGGTGACGTCGACGAAGCGGTCGCGCATGGTGTCCATCGGTGAAGTGCCTTTCGCTGCGCTCTGGTTGGTGTGCTCAGGGGTTGTTCGGCGCGGTCAGGAGTCCTTCGGCTCGACCCGGGCGACCACCGCGTGCGGGCGACCCGGGTGCTCGGCGGTGTACGCCCGGTACAGCGCCTCGTGGTCGCGGCCGTCGACGGTCGCGGTGGACCACCCCTCGGCGGCGAAGCGCCGGGCGATGCCGCCCTGCCAGCCGTGGGTGGCCGAGGAGTTGTCGATCACCACCACGTGGAGCCGGTCCAGGCCGTACGCACCGGCGAAGGCCACCGCCTCGTGGTTGGAACCCTCGTCGAACTCGGCGTCGCCGACCAGCACCCACACCGCCGGGTCCGCCAGCCCCTGGGCCCGCAGCCCGAGCGCGGTGCCCACGCCCAGCGGCAGGCCGTGGCCGAGCGAGCCGGAGGAGATCTCCACCCCGCGCAGCAGGGCGCGGTCCGGGTGGTGGCCGAGCGGCGAGTCGTAGCCGCCGAAGCTCGGCAGCACGGCCGGATCGAGGAAGCCCTTGGCCGCGAGCACGGCGTAGTAGGCCATCGGGCCGTGGCCCTTGGAGAGCAGGAAGCGGTCACGGTCCTGGGCGTCGGCGGTGTCCGGGGAGACCCGCAGCACCCGGTCGTACAGCACCCACAGGGCGTCCAGGGTGGAGGTGGCGGCGGGGCCGTGCTTCTCGTCGCCGGTCATCAGGGCCATCAGGTTCGGCAGGTCCGCGAAACGGGCCCGGCCCACGGTTTCCGTACTGGTCGTCGTCGTCATGCGTCGATCGTGCAACTTAAAGCGAACTTGAGGTCAAGCGGCTACAGTGAGTGCCCATGACCGCGATACCCGGCAGCGTCCGCACCGCCGCCCCGCGCCCCGGCGACCTGCTCACCATCGGACAGCTGGCCGCCCGCAGCGGGCTGGCCCACTCCGCGCTGCGCTACTACGAGAGCCTCGGCCTGATCCACGCCACCCGCACCGCCGGCGGCCAGCGCCGCTACCCGCGCGGCACGCTGCGCCGGGTCGCCTTCGTCCGGGCCGCCCAGCGGGTCGGCCTCTCCCTGGACGAGGCCAGGGTCGCCCTCGACCGACTGCCCGAACGCCCCGCCCCCAGCGGCACCGAATGGGACGTCGTCGCCCAGTCCTGGCAGAGCCGGATCGACGAACAGATCGCCGAGCTCGAACGACTCAAGGCCAAGCTCACCGGCTGCATCGGCTGCGGCTGCCTCTCGCTCACCCGCTGCGCCCTCTACAACGCGGACGACCGCGCCGCCGAGGCCGGCCCCGGCGCCCGCTACCTGGTCACCCGCGACCCGGACAGCGGGCCGGAGCCCACCCCGCCGGACCTCCCGGGCGGCTGCGGTCCCCAGGGGCGCGCGGGGGGCTCGTCGCACTGAAAAGCCTTTGCCACCGGGCCATTGGTGTGCCTACGGTGCAGGCATGCTGCCCTTGGTGGAGACGGACGAACGGGGGGACGCCGTCGTCCCCGACGAAGCGGTGCTGCGCCCGGGCGCCGAGGCGCTGTGCGCGCGGCTGGGCGTCGGCGGGCAGGCGCTGGAGCGCTTCGCGGAGGGCTCCGTGCCGGTCTACGCGGTGGGCTCCGAGCACGTGCTCAAGCTGTTCCCGGCACCCTCCGCCCGGGACGCACTGGCCGAGGAGCGCGTCCTGGCCTTCCTGGCGGGCCGGCTCCCCGTCCCCACTCCCGCGCTCCGGGCGGCCGGCGAGTACGTCAACGGCTGGCGCTACGTCCTGATGTCCCGCCTGCACGGCGAGGGCCTGGCCCCGGCCTGGCCGCGCGTCCCGCAGCCCGAGCGCGAGCGGATCGCCCGCGACTGCGGCGAGGCGCTCGCCGCCCTGCACGCCCTGGACACCTCGCGCAGCGCGGCCGCCCCGGGCGCGGAGCCGCTCGCCGACGCCCTCCCGCCCGGCGACTGGCCGGCCTTCCTGGCCCGCCAGCGCGCGGGCGCCGTCGCCCGGCAGCGCGAACGCGGCCTGCCCGAGGCCTGGTTGGAGCAGATCCCGGACTTCCTGTCCGCCGCCCCGCTCCCGGCCGGCCCGCAACGCGCCCTGCTGCACACCGAGTTCATGCGCGAGCACCTGATCACCGACCCGGCCGACGGCTGGCGGCTCACCGGCCTGATCGACTTCGAGCCCGCCATGATCGGCGACCCGGCCTACGACCTGGTCGCCGTCGGCCTGTTCACCACCCGCGCCGACCCCCACCTGCTCGGACGGCTGCTCGCCGCCTACGGCCGCCCCTTCGAACCGCGCCTGCTGATGGCGTACACGCTGCTCCACGTGTACAGCAACCTGCCCTGGTACCTGCGGGAGTTGAAGCCCTCGGCGCGCACCCTGGACGACCTCGCCGAGGAGTGGTTCGGGACTGCCTAAGAGCGCGGGTCGGTGCGCAGCAGGCTGTAGTAGACCATGTCGCGCCACTCCCCGGCGCGGAAGACCATCGACCGGTGAACGCCCTCGCGGGTGAAGCCCAGCTTCTCCAGGACGCGCTGCTCGGCAAGGTTGCCGGCCTCGGTGTCCGCCTCCAGCCGCACCGCCGTGCTGTGCGCGAACAGGTAGTCCACCAACAGGCGTTGGGCTCGGGTGCCGATGCCCCGGCCCCGTGCCTGCGGCAGCAGCTGCGCACCGATGCTCCAGTACGGGGTGGTCGGCCGCGCCGCCTTGCGGGTGGCGGCGACGAAGCCGAGGAACTCCCCCTCGGCGGCCACGGCGAACACCGACTGCTCCTCGCTCAGCAGCCCGTTCTCCGCCCAGCGGCGGCGGAAGCGCTCCGGGTCCGCCCAGCCGTACCACTGGAACTCGCCCAGCGCCTCGGGGTCGTTCAGCATCCCGCCCAGCGCGGTGAGGTCGGCTTCGGCGATCGGCCGGAGGAAGATCTTCTCTGCATCCATGCCCCCGGCAACGACGGAGGTCGTTCGGCCGTTCCTCAGCCGGAGGCGGGGCGCGGGTCGGTGCGCAGCAGGCTGTAGCGCAGCACGATGCCCCGCCCCCGCCCCGGGCAGGAGTTGGGCGCAGTATCTACTGCACCGAAGGAACTTCCCGCCGGATCGACCGGGCGAGCCGGAAGCCGACGTCGTCGATCCGCAGGGTCGGGTGGCTGCGGCGGCGGACGGAGGCGCGGCAGCTCCAGTGCTCGTCGAACCAGCCGCCGCCGCGCAGGACGCGGTAACTGCCGTACACCTCGGGGTCGTAGAGGTCCCAGCACCACTCCCACACGTTGCCGAGCAGGTCGTACAGCCCGAGGGCGTTGGGCCGCAGCTCGCCGACCGGGTGCGGGCGTTCGCCGGAGTTGCCGCGGTGCCAGGCGATCTCGTCCAGCGGGCCGTAGCGCGGCCCGTCGGTGCCGGCGCGGCAGGCGTGCTCCCATTCGGCCTCGGTGGGCAGCCGGTGGCCGTCGGCGGCGCGGTCCCAGGCGACGTCCTCGCCGTCCACCCGGTAGGCGGGCGCGAGGCCCTCGCGCCGGGACAGCTCGTTGCAGTACCGGACGGCGTCGAGCCAGGAGACGCTGTGCGCGGGGCGGCGGTCGCCGGTGAGGCCCTCGTACTGCTCGCGGGTGACCGGACAGGGCGCCAGCTCGAAGGGGGCCACCTCGACGCTCCAACTCCGCTGGGTGCGGCGGTCGGAGAGCGTGACGCGGCCGGGCGGAACGGCGATCGGCGCGGCGCTGGGTCCGGTACGGGGTTCCATGATCGGCGATCCTACGGCCCGTCCCCCGGCCGCCCTACCGTCCGGCTCGGCCCCTCGACCCCTCGGCCCCTCGGCCGCGCTACCGCCCGACTCCGCCCAGCAGGTCGACGGCGCCGCGCTCGGCCAGCTCCTCCACATGGGCGGGCAGCGGGGTGCCCGCGTGCAGGTGGCCCCGGACGACGGCGAGCGGCAGGCCGACGACGGCGAGGGTGACCCGGTCGAGGTCCAGCGGCGTCACGGCGCCGAGCCGCTCGGCGAGCCCCTCCACCGCCTGCCGCACCCGCCGCCCGGCCTGCCGTTCGCGCCGCAGTTGCTCCTCCGGCCACTCGGCCCGGCCGAAGGCCTCCGCACCGTGCAGCAGGACGACGGCCCGCTCCCGGTTCGCCCGGCTCCAGGCGACGACCTCCCGGGCGGCTGCCCCGGCGACGAGCCGCGGCTCGGTCTGCTCGGCGAGGACCGGCAGGTAGGCGGCGTGGAACTCCCCCAGCGTGCGCAGCCACAACTCGGCCAGCAGGGCGGAGCGTTGGGGGAAACGGTGGTAGACGGAACCGTTGGGCGCGCCGCTCTCGCGGGCCACGGCGGACATGGTGACGGCGGCCGGGCCGCCGGCGGCCGCGAGGCGCACGGCGGCGTCGAGGAGGGTGGCTTCGTCGTGGCGGGGTGGCCTGGGCATGCAATGGAGAGTACTCTCCAATTCAATTGGATGGACCCATCCAAAACCAGGAGGATCCGCTGTGGCCGTGCTCAACATCCACGAACGCACCATCCCGGCACCGGAGTCGACGGTCGGCGCACTCCTCGACGGCCTCGCCGGCCCGGACGACCGGCTCTGGCCCGGCTCCGACTGGCCCCCGCTGCGACTCGACGGCCCGCTCGCGGTCGGCGCCGCCGGCGGACACGGGTCGGTCCGCTACCGGGTCGTCGGGTACCAGCCGGGCCGGTGGGTGCGGTTCCGGTTCAGCGGGCCGCGCGGGTTCGACGGGTTCCACGAGTTCACCGTCCAGCCCGCGAACGGCGGTTCGCTGCTGCGTCACACCATCGCGATGCGACTGCACGGCCCCGGGCGGCTGAGCTGGCCGCTGGCCTTCCGCTGGCTGCACGACGCCCTGCTGGAGGACTCCCTCGACCGGGCCGTCCGCGCCTGCGGCGCTGCCGTGGACTCCCCGGCGCGCTGGAGCGCCCCCGTACGGCTGCTGCGCCGGCTGGCCCACCGCTGACCACGCCACGCCCCCTGGCGCCCGCACCTGACGCACCGCCAGGATGGTGCCCGACCGACGGGAACAGCGGACGAGAGGCGGCGACGGCGATGGCGGGTCTGACGGTCAGCACGGTGGTGGAGGCCCCGGCCGAGCGGGTCTGGGAACTGGTCGGGGACTTCCACGCCCTCGGCGAGTGGCACCCCCACCTGCCGGCGAGCCGGCTCGGCAACGAGCTGACGGGCAACGCGATCGGCGCGGTCCGGGTGTTCGAGTTCGACGGCGTGGTGCTGCGGGAGACCCTGGTCGCCTACGACGACGAGGCCCGCGCCTACACCTACAGCTTCCCCGACGGCACCTTCCACTTCGACACCTACCGCGCCACCCTGCGGGTCACCCCGGTGACCGAGCTGGGCGCCAGCTTCGTGGAGTGGAGCGTGACGTACGACATCGAGGCGGAGCACCGCAAGGAGTCCACCGAGCGCGTGCACGGCGTCTTCACCACCGGCCTGGCCGCCCTGCGGGATCGCTTCGCGGGCTGAGATCGGAGGCGGGGGCGGCGGGCGCGGCACGAGAAGTCGGCCTGGTCGACTTCTCGTGCGCAGGCCGCAGGCCGCCGGCCGGGCAGTCCCTCGCCCTACGCCGGCGGCGCGCCCTCCCCCGTCGCGGCCAGGCGGTGCCGGGCCGCGGCGAGGAGCTCGGCGGACAGGCCCGGATCGTCGCTCGCCCGGGCGAGCATCAGTGCGCCGACCATCGTCGACAGGTCGGCGAGCGCCGCCTCGCGCCCGGCCGGGTCGGGCAGCTGCTGGAAGCCGTCGACCAGGTCGCGCAGTCCGGCCGTGAAGGCGGTGCGCAGCGGGGCGCCGGGTTCGGCGCGGGCCGCGTCGGCGGCCAGGGCGGCGGCGGCGCAGCCCTGGCCGGGGTGGTCGCGGTGGAGGGTGGAGAGGTAGCGGGCGAGGAACTCGGCGCGGGGGGTGCGCGGCTCGCCCTCGCCCGCGGGGCCGTCCGCCTGGTGGTCCGTACGCCCGTCCGCCAGCTCGTCCACGAGGGCGTCCATGGCTTCCCGGCGTTCGGCGAAGGCGGCGGTGAGGGCCTGGGCGACGAGGTCGTCCTTGGACGAGAAGTGCCGGTAGAAGCCGCCGTGGGTGAGCCCGGCCGCGGCCATCGCCCGGGGGACGCTGACCTGCTCGGAGCCCTTCTCCCGGATCAGCCTGGCGGTGTGGTCGATGACCTCCTGACGGTGGCGTTCGGCCTCGGCGCGTGAGACGCGGGGCATGTCCGCGCTCCCTTCGTCGTCCTGTGGTGGTGTCCCAGCGGTCCCCCGATGGTGCTCCCAACTCTCCCACCCGGGCCTCCCTTGCCCATTTTAGATGATGCCCATAATCTAAAACCGCGACGCCCCGACACCGGGGCACCGCCCTTCCGGAGAGCGAGGAACACGCACATGACCGTGATCGAAGGCTCCACCGCCCTGGTCACCGGAGGCCTCCGCGGCCTCGGCCGGGCGTTCGTCGGGGAACTGCTGGCACGCGGCGCGACGAAGGTCTACGCCACCGCCCGCACCCCCTCCCCCAGCGAGGACGCCCGGGTCGAGGCCCTCCCCCTGGACGTCACCTCCGACGCCTCGGTCGCCGCCCTGGCCGAGCGGGTGCAGGACGTCGACATCGTCTTCAACAACGCCGGCGTCCTGCACCCGGGCGCCCTGCTGACCACCGACCTGCGGCACGTCCAGGACACCTTCGACACCAACGTCCTGGGCCCGCTGCGCATCGCCCGCGCCTTCGCGCCCGTCCTGGCCGCCCGCGGCGGCGGGGCACTCGTCGACATCCACTCCGCGCTCTCCTGGGGCGCGGGCGCGGGCGCGTACGGCGCCTCCAAGGCGGCCTTCTGGTCGCTCACCAACTCACTGCGCCTGGAACTCGCCGCCCAGCACACCCAGGTCGTCGGCGTACACCTGGGCTTCGCCGACACCGAGATGGTGGCCGCCCTGCCCGTCGACAAGCTCCCGGCCGACGAGGTGGCCCGCATCGTGCTGGACGGCATCGAGCGCGGCGACCGCGAGGTCCTCGTCGACGACGTCTCCCGGTCGTTCAAGGCCGCGCTCTCCGGGCCGGTGGAGGGCCTGACCGTCCCCTTCCGCCGCTGATTCCGGACCCCCATCGCCCTCACGGAGGAGCACACCCATGCCCCTGTGGCACGTCTACCACCCTCGCGGCACCTACAGCCCCGAGCAGAAGCAGCGGATGGCCGCCGACATCACCGGCATCTACACCCGCTTCGGGCTGCCGAAGTTCTACGTGATGACGCTGTTCCACGAGATCGGCGCCGACGACTTCCACGTCGGCGACCGGCCCACCCAGGACGCGGTACGGATCGTGGTCGAGCACATCGCCCGCCACACCGAGGACCCCGACCTGCGCAAGCGCACCCGGGAGGCGCTCGCCGCCGTCCTCGCGCCCCACACCACCGACCGCGGCCTGTACTGCGAGTTCCACGTCGACGAGACGCCCCGCGACCTGTGGATGATGGACGGGATCTCCCCGCCGCCGTCCAACAGCGAGGCCGAACAGCTGTGGGTGCGGGAGAACCGCCCGATCCCGTACTGACCGCCCCTACGGAGTGCCGGGCGGCCGGGCGTGGCCGGCCTCGTGGAGGTTCGCCAGGGCCAGGTAGTCGTTGTTCAGCATCACCTGAGCCAGCCGGGCCGCCGCCGAGACGACGTCGGGCCAGCCGGGGGCGTCCAGGAAGGCCTCGTCGGGAGCCCGGGCGCCGACCGCGTCCTGTACGGCGCTGTAGGCGGCGCCGAGCCGGGCCATCAGCTCGACCTCCTGCTCGGTACGCAGGCTCAGGCCGAGATGGCCCGCGGGCTCGTGCGCGTCGCAGAAGTCGTCGAAGAGCACGTGGACGACGTGGTCGAGATCCTCCAACTGCCCACGGTCGAGCCACACTTCCCGCTGCCAGGTCGGGCTGGCCAGCGAGACGACGGCGGGCACGACGTGGAGCCGGTAGTAGGGGAAGGCGATTCCGTGATCGATCACGGGCCGACGGTACGCACGTGACACCCGACCGGGCAGTGATTAAAGAGTGCTGCTCCCAAGGAGGACGGCCACCGCTAGAGGGCCAGCACGAACCAGCCGGCCACCGAGACCGCTGCGGCGACCCGGCCGAGGGCAACCGCCGCCCGCCCGTGCTCCGGCCCCCGTGCCCGCTGGAAGGCGGCGATCAGCGCGCTGATCGCCGCTACCGGCATGAGCAGGAACGCCAGGAACCAGGCCCATCCGCCCAGGGAGAGCACGGCGAGGAGGCCGAGGATCAGCAGCGGCAGCCACACCCCGGCCACCGTGAACCCGGCTGCGGCGCAGGCGACCCGGAACCGGTCCTGGCGCCGATAGAAGAACGGGACGGAGCAGACGGCGGCGGTCAGCAGTCCGACGGCGGCGAGGAAGAGCCACAGGCCGACCCCGTACGTCGGCGCAATGAGTATCAGCGGCACCAGGAACACCGCACTCGCCATCCCGGCCGACCACCGCGCACTCGCGGGCACCACGGCCATGCCTCCCCCATTCGTTTGAACGCGTTCAAACCTAGCATGCGGGGAGACGGGGAACGGTCAGGGGGATTCGGCGTCGCCGATCGCGGCGAGCAGCTGTCGGCGGACGGCAGCGGAGGCGCAGGGCAGCCGACGGGCCAACTCGATGTCGAGTCGCCGACGTTCGGCCCGGAGGAGCCGGGCGACGGGGGCACGGGAGCAGTGCTGGAACCAGAAGTCGCGGAGCAGGTCGATCACGCGGCCACCTCGCCCCACACGATCTTGCCGATGGGCCGGCGCGGGCAGCAGCCCCAGCGCTTGGTGAGGGAGTCGACGAGCTGGAGGCCTCGCCCGGTCTCGCCGTCGAGACCGGGCGAGGAGAGGGAGGGGAGGCGGTCGCCCCGGGCGTCGTGGACCTCGATACGGAGGCGGGTGGGGTCGACGTCGAGGGCGAAGTAGATGAGGTGACCGATCGGGGTGCCGTACAGGACGGCGTTGGTGACGAACTCGGTGGTGACGACGAGCCCGGAGTCGAGGAAGCGGTCGCCGCTCGGGGTGGAGGAGAGGAGGGCGGCGAGCCGCTGGCGCGCGATCGCGGGCGAGCGACGGCTGCGCGGGAGCCAGATGGTGGAGGAGGTTCGAGACATGGCGAAGTCACCTTCCAGGCACATGACATGAGTGGAGAAGGCCGGGCAGCCACGACGGGCCGCTCGTATGCATCCAGCACGAAGCGCCTCAAGAGGGTGCGCCACAGCCTTACGCCATGGATGTCACGTACAGGCAGCGCTCCGTTACGCACAGCATGGAGCATCGTCGCGAGAGATCGCAAGGCAAGTCGATGAAATATGAAAACTTTCAGATCCGAGGGGAAGGTGCGACCTCTAGGCTGTTGCTGATGGTGGCGAACCGTCACCACTCGCATGCACACTGGTCCCTGAACGTTCTGGAGGGGTTACGTAGATGGCAGTCGCAGTGCCAGCCGTGCGATACCGACGCATCGCCGCCGAGCTGAGAAGGCTTCGCGAGTTGAAGAACCTCTCCGCCGAAGAGGTCGCCGCCCAGGTCGACGGCATCAACCTGGTGAAGCTCAGTCGGTACGAGAACGCCCGAGTCCAGCTCAAGCCGGATGTCGTCCGCGCCCTGCTCGACTTCTACGAGTGCGACGAGGAGCTCAAGGAGGTCCTCGTCGAGATCCTCCGGGACAAGCGTCGTCCGGGCTGGATGGCGGGCTACGAGCAGCTGAACCCGCTCTACACGGATCTGATCCGCCTCGAAGAAACGGCTGTTGGCAACAAGTCGTACGAGTCGGCCTACATCCCGGGCCTCCTCCAGACCCGCCAGTACGCCCACGCCATCATCGCCAGCGGCGTGATAAACAAGCCCAGCGTTGAAGAGCGGGTAGAAGTCCGGATCAACCGGCAATCCGTCCTCACCCGGTCCGAGAACCCACTGAAACTGTGGGCCGTCATCCACGAGGCGGCCCTGACCATGGGCGCCGCCCCAGGCGTGATGGCAGACCAGTTGGACAAGCTGCTGCAGTTCAGCCAGCTCCCCAACATCAGGATTCAGGTCATGCCAGCCATGGCGCCGCCCCATCCCGGCATGACCGGGCCGTTCGCACTCCTGGAGTTTCGACAGCGCGATCTCGACCTGGTCCTGCTCAGCGGAATGCTCAGCAGCAACTGGGTCGAGGACCCGGACCAAGTCGATATCTATCGAGCGGCGTTCGACGAAATCATGGCAACCGCCCTGTCCCTCGACGAGTCGCGCAACCTCATCACACAGAAGAGAGACACGCTCAAGTGACCCACTTCCCTGTCGCCTCCACACTCCCCGTGCAGTGGAAGAAGGCAAACGCCAGCAACCCGAATGACAACTGCGTCGAAGTAGCCAGCGGCATCACGGACATCATCCCGGTCCGGGACAGCAAGGACCCCCACGGCCCCGCGCTCGCCTTCTCCCCCGACGGCTGGCGGTCCTTCATCGCCGGCATCCGCTCGGACGACTTCCCCACCACCCCCTGAAACACCATGGGCGGCCCCGCGCACGCTGCGCGGGGCCGCCCATCGCAAGGGCTTGCGGCTCAGCTGGGCTGGCCGGTGGGCATCACCGTGACCTGCTGGAGGTTGACCCGGGGCGGCAGGGTAGCAATGAAGCCGACGGTCTCCGCGACGTCCTCCGGGGTGAGCCACTCCATGGCGGCCTTCGCGCCCTCCAGCCAGTCCAGCGCGCCCTGGTCGGTGACGTGGCTCTGCAGCTCCGTCCCGACGATGCCGGGCTCGACCGCCGACACCCGGACCTTCTTCGCCCCCAGCTCGGCCCGCAGCGTCCGGGACAGGTGGCTGACGTACGCCTTCGTGCCGGAGTACACCGCGAAGGTCGGGAAGATGTTCTGCGCCGCGATGGACGACGTATTGATCAGGTCGGCCACGCCGCGCTCGGCGGCCGCCTTCACCAGCTGCGGGGTGAACACGCCGATCGCGTTCATCAGGCCGGTGATGTTGAGGTCGATCTGCTGCTTCCACTGCGCGGTCGCCAGCTCCTCGATCGGGGCGGGCAGCATGACCCCGGCGTTGTTCAGCAGCAGGTCGGCACCACCGAACTCGGCCGCCACCCGCGCCGCGGCGTCCTGCATAGCCTCGACGTCCGTCACGTCGGCGGCGATGGCGACCGCGCTGCCGCCGTTCTTCTCGATCCGCTCGACCAGTTCGGCCAGCCGCTCCGCCCGCCGCGCCAGGACGACGACCCGGGCGCCCAGCGCCGCCAGCTTCTCGGCCGAGGCCGCACCGATGCCGCTCGAAGCCCCGGTGACGACGGCGACGCGGCCGGCGAGCGGAAGGGAGGTGGTGTTCGTGGACATGGCTCTTACGCTCCAGGGGTGTGGGATTCGGCCGCCGTTCCCGGTCGGCCACAGATCCAGTACAGCCCCCGCGCCGGCCCCTCGGGACGCCATAGCTGGCCCTGTCCAGGCAGGTACTGCCAGGGCCACCCAGGACCGTCCGCCACCGCGCCCCCGCACCGACAATGGAGTCATGGACCGCACCAAGGAGATCGCCGGCTTCCTCCGCTCCCGCCGCGCCCGGGTCACCCCCGAGACCGCCGGGCTGCCCGCCGACGGGCGGGTCCGCCGGGTGCCCGGGCTGCGCCGGGACGAGGTGGCCAGGCTGGCCGGGGTGAGCACCGAGTACTACACCCGCCTGGAGCAGGGGCGGGCCCTCAACCCGTCCCCCGAGGTCGTCGACGCGATCACCCGCGCCCTGCGTCTGGACGACACCGAGCGGGAGCACCTCACCGACCTCCTCCACTCCGACCCCCGGCCCGCCACCCGCCGCGCCCCGGCCACGGCCCAACGGGTGCGCCCGGGGCTGTACTTGATGCTGGAGACACTCGACCGCGTCCCAGCCTTCATCCTCGGCCGACGCACCGACGTCCTGGCCTCCAACCGGCTCGCCCGGGAGGTCCTCACCGACTTCGACGCCCTGCCCGCCAACCGCCGCAACCTGGCCCGCTACTACCTGCTGGACCCCAAGGCCCGGGAGACGGTGGGTGATTGGAAGCGGCTCGCCGCCGAAACGGTGGCCATGCTCCGGTTCGAGGCGGGTCGCTATCCCCAGGACCGCCGGCTGGCCGATCTGGTCGGCGAACTCACGCTCCAGGTACCGGAGTTCACCGGCTGGTGGAACGACCACCGGGTGCTGCGCCGCACCCACGGCTCCAAGCACTACCACCATCCCCTGGTCGGGGAGCTGCACTTCTCCTACGAGTCATTCCAGGTGCCGGGCGACGCGGAGCAGACGCTGTGCGTCTACAACGTCGAGCCAAACTCCCCCACCGCGCAGTCCCTCCGGGTCCTGGCCAGCTGGACGGCGCCCACAGTTCCGTCCCCCTAGGGCGTCTCGCGGCACCCAACTACCCTTCCCTCCATGCCCCGTACCGAGATCGAGATCACCGAGGACCTGGTCCGGCAGCTCCTGCGCGACCAGCACCCCGACCTGGCCGAGCTCCCGCTGCGGCTCGGTGCGCTCGGCTGGACCAACCAGATGTGGCGGCTCGGCGAGGACCTCGCCGTCCGGGTGCCCTGGGAGACGGAGTCGGCAGGGGCCCTGCTGCGCAAGGAACACACCTGGCTGCCCGCTCTCCCCCAGCCCCTCCCCCTGCCGATCCCGGCACCCCGGCGCCTCGGCGAGCCCTCCGAGCGCTTCCCCCACCCCTGGTTGATCACCACCTGGGTCCCGGGCACGCCCGCCGACCGCGCCCCCGTCACCCGCGCCGCCGCTGCGGCCGGAACCCTGGCCGCCTTCCTGACCGCCCTGCACCGGCCCGCCCCCGCCTCCGCCCCCACCGGCGCCCGGGGCGAGCCACTGGCCGCCCAGGCCGAGCACGTCACCGCGGGGCTGGCCTCGGCCGCCGCCGTGGGGCTGATCCCCGACCCGGACGCCGTCCGCGCCGTCTGGGAGGACGCCGTCACCGCACCCGACTGGACCGGCCCGGCCCTGTGGATCCACGGCGACCTCCACCCGGCCAACGTCCTCACCGCCGACGGCACCCTCTGCGGCGTCGTCGACTTCGGCGAACTCTGCGCGGGCGACCCGGCGAGCGACCTCGCCGCCGCCTGGTCCCTCCTCCCGGACGGCGGCGCCGAGCTCTTCCACCGGGCCTACCGACCGGCCCCGGACCGGGCGACCCTGCACCGCGCCCGCGGCTGGGCCGTCATGCGCGCCCTCGGCGGCGTCCACATCGGCGAGGCCGGCCGCCACGGCCGCCCGGGCGGCAAGGCCACCTGGGGCCCGCCCGCCCACGCCGCCCTCGCCCGCCTCGCCGCCTACGCCCGCACCCGGCTGTAACCCGACGCCCTCACCCGCCGCCCGCACCGACACGCAGCCTCCGAGGACCCGGCCGTGCTGGACCTGGTCTCCGGCGCCTTCGAGACCGTCTGGGAGCGCGGCACCCCGCACGCCGACTACACCCTCTGACCGCGAACCCACTCCCAGGCCACCGTCAGCGAACCACCAGCGAACGGTCAGCCTCTCAGCCCCTTCTCATCCACCGCCCCTAGCCTCCGCGCATGAACGTCTCGCTGCTCGACGGCTGGTTCCCCTGGACCGTCCAGGCCGCCGCCCTCGCCCTGTTCCTGACCGCGGTGGGCCTGCGGGACCGGGCGTGGCAGCGCAAGTGGGGGCCGATCGCGCTGGGTACGGCGCTGGCGGTCACCGCGCTGCTCGCCCTCGCCGTCCTCACCCTGTCCGGGATCACCGACCCGATCCCGTTCGGGGTGTGGCTGTGGAGCGGGGTGGCGATCGCGGCGCTCGCCGTCCTGGGCTTCGGCTGGCGCGGCGCGCGCTGGTGGCGGCGGGCGCTGGTGGCGCCGACCGTCCTGCTGGCGCTGTTCTGCGTCGCGAACAGCGTGAACATCGCCACCGGCTACTACCCGACGGTCGACGACGCGATCGGCGAACTCAGCGGGCAGCCGCTGCCGGACCAGATCACCCTGGCCGAGGTCTCCTCGATCCACGGGAAGACGACGACCGGCCGCATCGTCCAGGTCGACATCCCGGACACCGCGAGCGGCTTCACCCACCGCCAGGAGCTGGTCTACCTGCCGCCCGCCTGGTTCCGCAGCAAGACCCGGCCGAAGCTGCCGGTGCTGGAGATGATCGGCGGCGAGTTCGCGGCGCCCGACAACTGGATCCGTTCGGGCAACGCGGTGCGGACCGCCGACGAGTTCGCCGCGAAGCACAACGGCTTCGCCCCGATCCTGGTCTTCGTCGACGCCACCGGCGGCTTCCGGGTGGACACCGAGTGCGTGGACGGCCCGCACGGCAACTCCGAGAGCCACCTGCTCAAGGACGTCCCCCCGTACGTCCAGAAGACCTTCAACGCCGCCACCGACCCGCACAAGTGGGGGGTGGCCGGCTGGTCGATGGGCGGCACCTGCGCCGTCGACCTGGTCGTCGAGCACCCGAACGTCTTCACCCACTTCGGCGACTTCTCCGGCGACAAGGGCCCGTACATCGGCGACAAGGACCACACCATCCAGGAGCTATACGGCGGCGACGCGGCGGCCTGGGCCGCCCACGACCCGCTGACGGTGCTCGCCCACCACCCCAAGTACCAGGGCGTCTCCGGCTACTTCGGGCAGGGCGACGAGGAGCACGCCCAGATCGAGTCCGCCAAGGCCCTGGAGGCGGCCGCCAGGAAGGACGGCATCCGCACCACCGCCGCCGTCGGCTCCGGCAAGCACAGCTGGCAGACCGGCTCCGCCACCTTCGCCCAGGCCCTCCCCTGGCTCGCCGCCCAACTCGGCGTCCCGGGCACCCGCCCACAGCCGTAACGGGCCGGCCGGACTCCCCGCCGCCGCACCGGGCCCGACGCCCCGCAGCCGTAGCAGGCCCGCCGGACACCCCGCCGCCGCACCGGGCCGCACACCCCGCGCGACCTGCCCCGACCCGGACCGTGGGTGGGATCACATCCGCCCGGCGGCCGGGAGGAAGCCTTGGCATCGGCAGCCCGTTCGGGGCGGGCCGACACCGTCCCGACCGGCCCCGACCCACCCGCCGGCTCCCGGCCCCGGGGCCCTGAATCCGTTGCCCGCCAAGGGATCCGGCCCCGCGGACCGGCCGACCGGCACTCCCCCGCCGGACAGAGGTTCCGCCGCGGCTGCACACATGTTCACCACCAGTCCGCTGCAACCGCCTCATTCGCCCGCGCGCCGGGCGGAATCCCGCTTTGCGACCGGCGCCGCCGTGTCATAGGTTTCGTCCGCCGTCGACGCAGCACCCGCTCTGACCGTTCCTCAGACCTGCGGTGAGCTGCGGAGCCAGGGGGCCTGACGGCAGCAGCAACGGGGGAGGAACAGCCATGCCGAGTGCCCGCGCTCACGGGTCGGCCGGGCGGCGGAGTCGGGCGGCCGACGCGCCGCCGGCCCCGGCCCCGCTCCACAACACCGGACACCCGAGGGATCGTCACGTGCACAGCAGCACCCGCCTGGTCACCGTCACCGCCGCCGCCCTGCTCTGTGCGGGCGCCCTGAGCGCCTGCGGACCGGACAACGGCGGCCAGGACGGCGGCCGCAGCGCCGCCCCGGCGGCGCCGACCACCGCGGCGCCCGCCACCGGCACGGCCCAGCCCGGCGGCACCGCCAAACCCACCACCGGCGCCGACCAGGGCAAGGGCGTCCCGGCCAAGGCCTGGGCGGACACCAAGAGCATCCCGATGGACGAGACCTACCACTTCGCCCCGCTGGCGGCCAACGCCAAGCCGGTCACCGGGCCGATCGGCTTCAAGGGCATGGAGCTGTGCCACGCCGCGCCGCCCAAGGGCGACGAGTACATGTACACCGACGGCGCCGCGCGGGCCAAGGCCGCCGTCGGCTTCGGCGGGGACCGCTGGACGGCCCAGCAGACCGTGGACTTCTGGGGCGACCCGACCCACAGCAGCGGCAACGCCCAGACCGCCAACGCGATCAAGCGCGGGCTGGTCGAGGCCGTGACGAACTGCGCCCGGACGGCGCCCGGCGCCACGGTCAAGGTGACCAGCGCGGCCGACGCGCCCTACTTCGCCGCCACCGTCACGGCCCCGCAGCCCGACGGCTCCACCGCCACCCTGCACGAGTACGTCGTGCTGGGCGGCGGGGCGGTCACCGAGCTGTCCGTCTGGGCGACCGCCAAGGGCGGCGCCCAGCCCAAGGACGCCTGGAAGGCGCCCGAGGACAAGTACGTCGCCACCGGCATGACGGCCCCGCTCTGCGAGGCCTTCCCCGGGTGCAACTGACGTACCGACAGACCGCCGCCAGGCCCGTCCGGCACAGGGGACCGGACGGACCTGGCGGCTTCCTTCAACCCCGCGGGGTCACAGCCCCAGGCGGCTGAGCGCGGTGGTCCAGTCACTGGCGATCGCGCTGCGGGCGGCGTCGAGGGTCACCTTGTGGCCGCACACCGCGTTCTTCAATCTGGTCTCGACCGAGTCCTTGCTCTGCGCGGGCTCGGTGCCGTAGCGCGGCTCGGGCCACAGGTTGCGCGGGTCGCGCGGGTCGCCGCCGAGCTCCAGCGGGACGAAGTGGTCCTCCTCGTAGTCCGAGAGGTTGGTGTCCGAGTAGCCGTACTGGGCGATCTGCTGGGTCTTCAACGCGTTGGTGTAGCTGGTCGGCGGGCGCACGGTGGCGGTCCAGCCGGAGACGCAGATGGTCTGGCCGATGGTGGCCTGGGTGACCGCCGGGTTGTACGCGCCGGGGGTGCAGGACGGGTCGGGCAGCGGCAGGTACGCCTGCGAACAACTGGCGGCCGTGGCACCGGACTTGCCCGGCTTGTGGGCGGCCGTGGCGGCCTGCGCGGTGCCGGTGGCGAGCCCGGCGGCGGCGAGGGCGATCACCGCGGCGATGACGGTGGGACGCTGACGGAGCATCATGGGGGAAGCTCTCCCGGTCCGGCCCGGCCGTTCGCCGGGCGACTGTGCCCATGACAGCACCGCCCGCGCGACGACCGTCAGGTGCGGGACGTGAACGAGTGGTGTCCACCCCCTCCACATCCGGGCCCGGCCCCGGTCAGTCGGACCCGTTCGCCCGCCCCCGAGCGGAGGCTCCGGCCCTCAGCCCCCGGGCCCCGGCGGAACGGCGCCCGCCTCCCCCACCAGCACCGCCCCCAGCGCCGTCCGCAGGTGCAGCGCGTTGCGCCCGCTCCGCCGGGTGGCCACCAGCCCCGCGCCGCGCAGCGCGCCGAGGTGCTGGGAGACGGCACTCGGGGTGACGCCGAGCCGCTCGGCGAGCTGCGGGGTGCTCGACGGCTCGCCGAGCACGGCGAGCAGCTCCGCGCGGGTGCGCCCCAGCACGGCGGCCAGCCCGGCGGAGGACGGCCGGGGTTCCTCCCACAACAGGCCGACGCCGGCCGCCGGGTAGCGGATCGAGGCGGCGGCGCGCGGGGAGTGGTCGACGATCACGTCCGGCCAGCCGAAGACCGACGGCAGCAGCGCCAGGCCGTGCCCGCCCGCCTCGACCGTCCACACCGACCCGGTACGGCGACGGCCGTGCACCAGCAACTCGCCCTCGCGCCAGACGACATCGCCGTGCAGCTCGGCGAACAGCCCCTCCACCCCGCGGTCCACCAGGGTCACCGCCCGGCGGCCCAGGTCCGCCTCCAGCAGGGCCCGCATCCGCCCCCAGTGCGGGGCGACCAGCGCGCCGTGGAAGCGCTCCAACGCATCGGCGACCCGGCTCAACAGCTCTTCGGCGCCCGGCAGTTCACGCGCCCGGGCAGCGCCCAGTGCGGCGGCGCACTCGGCCGCCGTGTACGCCGGGTCGGTCGCCCGCAGCCCGGTCAGTTCGGCCTCGAAGGAGGGCAGCCGCGACTCCGGCACCGGGAACAGGAAGGACGGCAGGCACCCCGCCAACAGGGCCCGCAGCAGCGGCAGTTCCGGCTCCCGGGCGAGCACCGGACGGGCCCCGCGCACCCACCCCCGGTGCACGTCGTGCCCGCCGACCCCGAGCGCCAGCCGCAGCCCGAGCACCGTCTCGGCCAGCGGCGAGACCGCGAAGCGCACCCGGGCGACCTCCGCCGCCGACAGCCGGATCTCCACCGCCACGCGGCCACCGCCCCTCGATCGTTCAGCCCTCGACCGTTCGGCCTCGATCGTTCAGTCCTCGACCGTCCGGTCCTCGATCGTTCAGTCCTGGCTGAACGATAGCCGTGCGCGCAGCGGCCCTCCAGGCTGTCCGCCATGGAGTTCCTCACCTCGTACGACGGCACCGACCTGGCCTTCCGCACCCTGGGCGACGGCCCGCCGCTGCTCTGCCTCCCCGGCGGCCCCGGCCGCGCCGCCGAATACCTCGGCGACCTCGGCGGCCTGAGCGCCCACCGCACCCTGATCCTGCCCGACACCCGGGGCACCGGCGCCTCCGGGACGCCCGCCGACCCGGCGAGCTTCCGGGTCGACCGCCTGGTCGCCGACGTCGAGGCACTGCGCCGCCACCTCGGGCTGGACCGGATCGACCTGCTCGGCCACTCCGCCGGCGGCGCCCTCGCCATGCTCTACGCGGCCGCCCACCCCGACCGCCTGACCAGCCTCACCCTGCTCACCCCCTCCTTCGCCGCCGTCGGCCTGCCCTCCGACACCGGCGCGCGGGAGGTGATCGCCGCCCGGGCGGGCGAGCCCTGGCACGCCGAGGCCGTCGCCGCGTACGACGGCGTGCGGTCCGCCACCACCTTCGCCGAGGCCGCCCGGCACCGCTTCGCCTTCGAGCCGCTGATGTACGGCCGCTGGGACGCCGCGGCCCGCGCCCACGCCGCCGCCGACCCGGCCCAGCGCTCCCTGCCGGTCAGCGAGCACTACTACGCCGGCTACACCCCCGACACCGAGGGGCTGCGCCGCCGACTGGCCGCGCTCAGCTGCCCGGTGCTGCTGCTCGCCGGGGAGGTGGACCTGTGGCCCACCGCGGCCTCAGCCGCCGCGGCGGCCTCGCTCTTCCCGGACGCCACCCTCACCGTCCAGCCTGGCGCGGGCCACTACCCGTGGCTGGACGACCCGGCGGCGCTCACCGGCACGGTCGCGGACTTCCTCGCCCGCAGTGACGCACGGACCGCGGCCTGACCGCGCGCCCGACCTCAGCCCGACCGCGCGCCTGACCGCGCTCCCCGCCCCGCGCCTGCCCTCACCCCGCCAGCAGCCGCGCCAGCAGCGCCGCCGGCCCCTCCGGCAGGCTGCCGTGGAGCAGTTCGGTGCGGTGCACCAGCCGGGGCGCGGCGACCGGGGCGTACGCGACCTCGGGCGTCCGGGCGAGGACGGGCGCGGGCAGCAGGGTGAGTCCGTGCCCGGCGGCGACCAGCGCGAGCAGCCCGTACAGGTCGGTGCCGCGGTAGCGGGTGGCGGACCGGAAGCCGTCGGTACCCGCGGCGGCGCGCAGCCGGGCCGCGGTGGGCGTGAGGTCGGGGGCGTCCAGCCAGCGGGCGGCGGACAGGTCGGCGAGGGCGAGGCCGGGGCGGCCGGCCAGCGGGTGCCCAAGGGGCAGGGCGACGGCGAGCGGCTGTTCGTCGACGGCGACGGTGGTCAGCGGGCCGACCTCGGGCAGCGGCAGCGGGTCGCTGGGCGCGGCCAGGCCGTCGATCAGCGCGAGGTCGACCTCGCCGGTGGCGACCTGGGCGGGCAGCACGCCCTGGGCGAGCACCTGGACGACGGGTTCCACCTGTGGGAACACCCGGCGCACTTCACCGAGCGCACGCCCCAGGGCCGCTCCCACCGCCAGTGGGGTGGCGCCGAGCACCAGCCGGGCGCTCGGGGCGTCGGCCAGGCGCGCGACGTCGGCGCGCGCCGCCTCCAGCCGGACCAGCAGCGGGGCGGCGTGCTCCAGCAGTCGCCGGCCGGCCGCGGTCGGGGCGACCGGGCGGCGGCCCAGCAGGGCGGTGCCGAGGTCGGCCTCCAGCGCGGCGATCTGCTGGGAGACCGCGGACTGGGTGTAGCCGAGGTCCCGGGCCGCCTCGGAGAAGGAGGCGAGCCGGGCGACGGTGACGAAGGTGCGGAGCTGCTGCGGATCCACTGCGGTCATCAACCGATCTGATCGGGGTGTAAGAAATCATCGTTGGCGCTGATCTCGGATGCGGCGCCAGGATAGCCCCATGACCTACCTGACCCCCCGGATCGCCCTGGTCGGCGACCGCTCCCCCGCCGTCCGCTCGCACGCCCGCATCCCCGGCCTGCTCGCCTCCCTCGCCGAACGCGAGCAACTGGTCCTGGACGCCTACTGGATCCCCACCGAGGACGCCGGGGCCCCGGGCGCGCTCGACGGCTTCGACGCCGTCTGGCTGCTGCCCGGCAGCCCGTACCGCAGCGAGGACGGCGCCCTGGCCGCGATCCGGACCGCCCGCGAGAACGGCATCCCCTTCCTCGGCACCTGCGCCGGATTCCAGCACGCGGTGCTGGAGTTCGCCCGCAACGTCTGCGGCATCACCGGAGCCGTCCACGGCGAACAGGACCCGGACCTCGACCAGCAGGTGATCGTCCCGCTCAGCTGCTCCCTGGTCGGCCACGAGGGCGCCGTCGCGATCACCCCCGGCACCCTCGCCGAGCGCGCCCTGGGCGCCACCGGCACCCAGGAGCGCTACCACTGCAACTACGGCCTCAACGCCGACTACCTGGACCGGCTGCGCGCCCACGGGCTGCGTTTCAGCGGCGCGGACGCGTCCGGCGAGGTCCGCATCCTCGAACTGCCGGAGCACCCGTTCTTCCTGGCCTCGCTGTTCCAGCCCGAGCTGTCCGGCGACGGCACCCGGGCCCACCCGATGATCCGCGCCCTGGCTCAGGCGGCCGTCGCCCGCGCGGCCCGCACCGAAGCGACGCCCGCCTGAGCCCGCCCGACCCGCCTGAGCCCGCCTGAGCCCGCCCGACCCCGGTGGCCCCGGCCGATCGGCCCTCACATCGGCAGCGACCGCAGCCGTACCGGCCCCTCCGGCCACCCGGCGCCCTCCGCCAGCGGCCGCCACATGGTGCGCAGCGGCATGACCGCGAGCCGCCCCTCCGGCTGCTCGACCGTCACCTCCTCGGCCACCTCCCGGAAGCCGAGCCCCCGGTAGAAGGCCGCCAGCGGCGGGCGGCAGAACAGCAGCGCGTACCGGAAGCCGAGCGCGCGCCCGTGGTCCACGGCGGCGCCGACCACGGCGTGCGCCAGGCCCTCGCCGCGCCGCTCGGGGGCGACGCAGACGCCGCCGACGCCGATCGCGTCCAGGTCGGTGCCGCCGACGGTGAGCGGGACCGGGAGCAGCCCGGTGTGGGCGACGAGCCGGCCGTCGGCGGCCCGGATGCCGAAGTGCACGTCCTTGGGCCGGAAGGTGAGCCCGGTGTAGGCGACGCCGTACGGGTCCTCGCCGGGGCCGAGGATCTGGTCCTGTTCGGCGCGGGAGTAGCTCTCCAAGCGCTCGACGGTCAGTGGTTCAGCGGAGAATCGATCATCCATCACTCCATGCTCCGTTCCCCGCGGACCGGCTTCCGAGTCCCCTCCGGCCCACCGGATCGGTCACATGATCGGACGGTGGGCTCCGCGAGTGCCGGGGCATGGAAACCGGCCCCTCGTGCGCCGCCGGCCGACCCACCGAACCGGCCGGCCCGAGCGGCGGGTCTACGCGGCGGCCCGCTCCACCAGCTCCGCCCACACCTCGTCGACCCGCGCCGCCAGCGCCTCCAGCGGCCCGCCGTTGTCGATCACCAGGTCGGCGGCCGCCAGCCGGTCCGCCCGCGAGGCCTGGGCGGCCATCCGGGCCCGGGCCTCCTCCTCGGCCATCCCGCGCAGCCGGACCAGCCGGTCCAGCCGTACCTCGTCGTCCGCGTCGATCACCACGACCAGGTCGAACAGCGACGCCAGCCCGTTCTCGACGAGCAGCGGCACGTCGTGCACCACCACCGCGTCCGGCGCGGCCGCCGCCTCCAGTTCGGCGGAGCGGGCCCGCACCAGCGGGTGGACGATCGCGTTCAGCGCCCGCAGCCGCTCCGGATCGGCGAACACGACCGCCCCGAGGGCCGGCCGGTCCAGCGTGCCGTCCTCCCGCAGCACCTGCGGGCCGAACTCGGCGACCACGGCCGCCAGGCCGTCCGTCCCGGGGGCGACCACCTCGCGGGCGATCAGGTCGGAGTCCACGATCACCGCGCCGCGCGCGGCGAACAGCCGGGACACCTCGCTCTTGCCCGCGCCGATCCCGCCGGTCAGTCCGATCTTCAGCATGGCGTCAGGCTACCGGCGCGGCAACGGACGCGGCAGCCCGGGCCCGAAGCCCCGACCCCGGCCCGGGGCCGGCCCGGCCCCGGGCCCGAGGCGTCAGGCCGTCGGACCGTCATCCCAGCTCCAGGCTCTCGCCGTCGCCCAGCACGGTCAGTTCCGCACCGGCGCCCGGCCCGTCCGGCCCGAGCAGCCGGGTGGCGATCATGTGCCCGATCGGGCTGAGCGTCGCCTCGTGCACCGGCACCGCCACCCGGGGGCCGGCCTCCCGGACGTAGTCGACCACCTCGCCGGCCTTGCTCCACGGCGCCGCGAGCGGCAGCAGCAGGGTGTCCACGGCGTGCGGCGGCACGGTGAAGGCGTCACCGGGGTGGAACAGCCGGCCGTCGAGGAGGAAGCCGATGTTCTTCACCAGCGGGATGTCCCGGTGGATCTCGGCGTGCCACTCGCCGTGGACGGAGACCCCGACCCCGCCGATCTCGAAGGCGTCGCCCTCGCCGACGACGGTGATCCGCTGCCCGACGCCGTCCAGCTGGGCGGCGACCTCGCGGTTGGCCCAGACCCGCAGTGCCGGGTCGGCCTCCAGCGCGGCGCGCAGCCGGGACGGCTCGAAGTGGTCCATGTGCTCGTGGGTGATCAGGACGGCGTCAGCCCCGGCCAGGGCGGCGGGGTCGGTGAAGGCTCCGGGGTCTATGACGAGCGTGGTCCCGTCCTGCTCGACGCGTACGCAGGCGTGTCCGAACTTGGTGATTCGCATGGAAGAAACCATACAGCACAGCTGTACAGTCTTGCTGCACATCTTCCGGATAGACTTCCCCCATGCCCAGCAACGCCCCGCACCCGGACACCCTGGATCTCGCCGCCGACCTGCGCGCCGCCCTCGGCAGCCTGGTCCGCACCCTGCGCGACAGCGACGAGCTCCCGCCCAACCAGGCGGCCGTGCTCGGCCTGCTGGTCCGCGACGAACGCTCCTACACCGTCGCCGAACTCGCCGACCTCCGCCGGGTGCGCCACCAGTCGATGGCCCGCACCGTCGCCCTGATGTCCGAGGCCGGCCTGGTCGCCCAGCAGCCCCACCCCACCGACGGCCGCAAGCAGCTGATCGCCGTCACCGAGGCCGGCCGCACCGCCCTGCTCGACCAGCGCGCCCGCCGCGAGCACCACATCGCCACGGCCATCGAGTCCCGCCTCAGCACCACCGAGCGCGAGCAGCTGCGCACCGCCGTCGGCCTGCTGAACCGCCTCGCGTGAACCCGGAAGGCCTCAGGCCTTCACCAGGTCCTGCTCCGCGGGTACGGCAGGCCCGCCGGCCGCGGGCCGCTGCGCCGGGAGGACCGCCGGCTCGATCTCCGGCAGGTCCACGTGCTCGCTCAGCCCGAACCGCCGGTGCAGCCGCCGCAGCGGTGCGGGCGCCCACCAGTTGAACTCGCCGAACAGGCTCATCGCGGCCGGCACCAGCAGGCAGCGCACCAGGGTGGCGTCCACCGCGACGGCCACGGCCAGCGCGATGCCCATCTGCTTGACCATGAGCATGTCCCCGAGCGCGAAGCCCGCGAAGACGATCACCATCAGCAGCGCCGCCGAGGTGATGATCCGACCGCTGCGCTGGACGCCCAGCTCCACCGCCCGGACGCAGCCGTGCCCGCGGTCGGTCAGCTCCTTGATCCGGGCGAGCAGGAACACCTCGTAGTCCATCGACAGCCCGAACGCGAAGGCGAAGACCAGCACCGGGATGAAGGTCTCCAGCCCGCCCGTCGAGCTGAACCCGAGCAGCCCGCTCAACCAGCCGTCCTGGAACACCAGGGTCAGCGCGCCGAGCGAGGCACCCAGCGACAGCAGGTTCATCAGCAGCGCCTTGACCGGCATCACCACCGAGCCGGTCATCAGGAACAGCAGCACCAGCGTCCCGGCCGCGACCAGGCCCAGCGCCCACGGCCCGCGCGCCAGCAGCTCGTCCTGGAAGTCCACCACCGAGGCCGCGCCACCGGTGACGTAGGTCTTCAACCCGCCCCGGTCGGCCCGCAGCTCGTCCACCACCTGCTTGGCCGTGGCGCCCTGCGGGTCCCCGTGCACCAGCACGTCGACCGTCGAGACCGCCCCGCTCACCGGCGTCACCGCCCGGACCCCGCTGACGCCCGGCAGCTTGGCCACCACCTCGTCCGCGTACGCCTGCGCCACCGGCGCCCCGCCCTCGACCACCACCGTGATCGGCGCGGCCGCGATCTGCGGGAAGCGCTGGTCGATCGCCTCCGCGACCTGCCGGCCGGCCGAGGAGGCGGGCAGCACGGCGGCGCCGGAACTGCGCATGTCGGCGTGCAGGAACGGCGCCCCGGCCGCCATCAGCACGCCGACGCAGGCGAGGGTGACCAGCACGGCCCGCTTGCGGACCCGGCGCACGGTACGGGAGAAGAAGCCCTCGTCCGGGACGGGCGCGCTCGGTGTCCTGATCCGGCCGCCGGCGAAGCCGAGCAGCGCGGGGATCAGGGTGAGCGCGGCGGCGACCGCGATCACCACCACGCTGACCCCGGCGGCGGCGACCGCGCCCAGCACCGGGCTGGTGAAGACGAACAGGCCGGCCAGCGCGACGGCCACGGTCAGTCCGGAGAAGGCGACGGTGCGTCCGGCGGTCGCGGCGGTGCGTTCGACCGCGGCGGCGATGCCCGCGCCGTGGCCGCGCTCCTCGCGGAAACGATTCACCATCAGCAGCGCGTAGTCGATCGAGAGCCCGAGCCCCAGCACGGTGGCGATCGGCAGCACGCTGGTGTCGATGTCCATGATCCGGCTGAACCCGAACATGGCCAGCAGCGCCCCGCCCACCGAGGCGACGGCGCCGATCACCGGCAGTGCGGCGGCGGCCAGGCCGCCGAACACCAGCACCATCACGACCAGGGTCAGCGGCAGGGTCACCATCTCGCCGAAGCGGGTGTCCTGCTCGGTCTGCTTCTTGACCTCCTGCTGGAGGACGAGGTCCCCGCCGACGGTCACGTGCGCCCCGCCCGCGCCGTTCAGGGCGGCCAGCCGATGGGTGGCCGCGTCGGTCTGCGCGGAGGTCGCGGTGTCGGCCATCCGTACGCTGACCAGGCCGGCCCTGCCGTCGGCGGCCCGCAGCGCGGCCGCGCCCGGGCCGGAGCCGTACGGGTCCTGGGCGCCGGCGACCCCGGGCAGGGCGGCGATCTCGGCGGTGGCCTTCTGCACGGCGGCCCGGACGACCGGGTCGTCCACCGGCCTGCCGTCCACCACCGCGGTCAGCGTCCCCTTGACCGGGTCGGCCGCGGCGACCACCGCACTGCCCCGGTCCGCCTCGGCGGACGCGGAGGAGGCCCCGGCCACCGAGCCCTCGAACACCCGGCCGCCGATCAGCACCCCGACGACGAGGACCACGGCCCAGAAGCCGAGCACCCAGCGACGGTGGCGGAAACAGAACCGGCCGATCGCGGCGAGCCGGCCACCGACCACGGCGGTGGGGACGGCGGAGGAGGGGTTGCGCATGCGCATGAAGGAGCCTTTCGGGCAGCTCCACTCAATGTAGGTGCAACCCGAACTCCGGCCTATAGCAGGGCAATGAGCCTCATCTCACATTTCCCTTCACATAAACCACACATAAGTCAAACCGGAAAACGAAGGCCCGGGAGGACGCGCGAAACGGGTGGAGAACACAACCGATGGAGAACACGACGGGTGGAGAACACGACAACGCCGGCCGGAAACGCGAAACGGGCCCCACCCGGAGTGATCCGGATGGGGCCCGTTCCCTAGCTGTCAGCTAGCGGGGGGCGAGAGCCTCAGCTCTGGCCGCCGGCCAGCTTCTCGCGCAGGGCGGCCAGGGCCTCGTCGGAGGCCAGGGCGCCCGAGCCCTCGTCGCTGCTGGACGAGTACGAGCCACCGGCAGCGGCGGCGACGGCGTCGCCACCCTCGGCAGCGGCCTCGGCGTCGGCCTCGCGGCTCTTGATGACCTGGGCCTGGTGCTGCTCGAAGCGGGTCTGCGCCTCGGCGTACTGGCGCTCCCACTCCTCACGCTGCTTCTCGAAGCCGGGCAGCCAGTCGTTCGCCTCGGGGTCGAAGCCCTCCGGGTAGATGTAGTTGCCCTGGTCGTCGTACGAGGCGGCCATGCCGTACAGGGTCGGGTCGAACTCGACCTCGGCCGGGTTGGCACCCAGGGCCTCGTTGGCCTGCTTGAGCGACAGGCTGATGCGACGACGCTCGAGGTCGATGTCGATGACCTTGACGAAGATCTCGTCGCCGACCTGGACGACCTGCTCCGGGATCTCGACGTGGCGCTCGGCCAGCTCGGAGATGTGGACCAGGCCCTCGATGCCCTCGTCCACGCGGACGAACGCACCGAACGGAACCAGCTTGGTGACCTTACCCGGAACGACCTGGCCGATCTGGTGGGTACGGGCGAACTGCTGCCACGGGTCCTCCTGGGTCGCCTTCAGCGACAGGGAGACGCGCTCGCGGTCCATGTCAACGTCGAGAACCTCGACGGTGACCTCCTGGCCGACCTCGACAACCTCGGACGGGTGGTCGATGTGCTTCCAGGACAGCTCGGAGACGTGCACCAGGCCGTCGACGCCACCCAGGTCCACGAAGGCACCGAAGTTGACGATCGAGGAGACGACGCCGGAGCGCACCTGACCCTTCTGGAGGGTGGTGAGGAAGGTCTGGCGGACCTCGCTCTGGGTCTGCTCCAGCCAGGCACGGCGGGACAGGACCACGTTGTTGCGGTTCTTGTCCAGCTCGATGATCTTGGCCTCGAGCTCCTTGCCCACGTAGGGCTGGAGGTCGCGGACGCGGCGCATCTCGACCAGCGAGGCGGGGAGGAAGCCCCGGAGGCCGATGTCGAGGATGAGACCACCCTTGACGACCTCGATGACGGTACCGGTGACGATGCCGTCCTCTTCCTTGATCTTCTCGATCGTGCCCCAGGCACGCTCGTACTGAGCGCGCTTCTTGGACAGGATGAGACGACCCTCCTTGTCCTCCTTCTGGAGAACCAGGGCCTCGATGTTGTCACCGACGGCGACGACCTCGTGCGGGTCAACGTCGTGCTTGATCGAGAGCTCGCGGGACGGGATGACGCCCTCGGTCTTGTAACCGATGTCGAGGAGGACCTCGTCACGGTCGACCTTCACGATGACGCCCTCGACGATGTCGCCATCGTTGAAGTACTTGATGGTCTCGTCGATGGCGGCGAGGAACGCCTCCGCGTCGCCGATGTCGTTGACCGCGACCTGCGGGGTGGTGCTGAGGGAGGAGTCGGTGGGGCTCGTCATTAGGAAAAGGGCTCCGGTACGGACATGAAAGTCGTAGGTAATGCCACGCGGAGGGCCCGTATCGCTCCCACCGAAAGCCGGACAGCCAAGAGCACGGCACACCGGAAATCCCGTGAACAACGAGAAATCGGCGTCCGTCTTGCGACCGTGGGGTCTTCGACAGATGCGAGCGCGACCTGCTCCGTCCGAGGCGCGCAGGCCCGCAGCGCAACTTGTAGCATACGGGGACGGCCAGGCACGGTCAACGCCAGAAGAGGCAAGACGGTGGAGCCTGGTACGGATCAGGCCATATCCTCCGATCGCGCACCTCGCGGTGGCGCCCGAAGGGGCCCTTCCCCGGATGCCACCGCCAGGACCCGGCCCCGATGGGGTCGTTTCGCAGCAGCGGCGCTTCCGCACTCCATACCCTACGCGATGGGCATTGTCACCGTGGCCACCACCCCCCAGTCCTCCCTTCACGATCTTGACACCTCTCCCGCAGGGGCCGACGGAATCGACGAGTTCGAGGAGGAGGACGGCGACGACGCGGTCCGGCGCGAGGCCGGGGCCGGCGAGAGCAGCCGGGCCAGCCGGCACTGGTGGGACCGCAACGCCGACGAGTACCAGGACGAGCACGGCGAGTTCCTCGGCGACGACCGCTTCACCTGGTGCCCCGAGGGCCTGGACGAGGCCGACGCCCGCCTGCTCGGCGACGTGGCCGGCCGGGACGTGCTGGAGATCGGCGCCGGCGCCGCCCAGTGCTCCCGCTGGCTGGCCGCCCGCGGCGCCCGCCCGGTCGCCCTCGACATCTCCTACCGCCAGCTCCAGCACTCCCGCCGGATCGACCTCGGCCGGGGCGTGGAGCCCGTGGCCGTCGTCCAGGCCGACGCCGCCGTCCTGCCCTTCGCGGACGCCTCCTTCGACCTCGCCTGCTCCGCCTACGGCGCCGTCCCGTTCAGCGCCGACACCGAGCAGCTGATGCGCGAGGTGCACCGGGTGCTGCGGCCCGGCGGGCGCTGGGTGTTCTCGGTGACCCACCCGATCCGCTGGGCCTTCCCCGACGAGCCCGGCGTCGAGGGCCTGACCGCGGTGTCCTCCTACTTCGACCGCACCCCGTACGTCGAGCAGGACGAGAACGGCCACGCCACCTACGTCGAGCACCACCGCACCCTGGGCGACCGGGTCCGCGAGCTCGTCGCCGCCGGCTTCCGGCTGGTCGACCTGGTCGAGCCCGAGTGGCCGGCCGGACTGGAGCAGGAGTGGGGCGGCTGGTCCCCGCTGCGCGGGCGGCTGATCCCCGGCACGGCGATCTTCGTCACCGAGCGGGGCTGAGGCCCGTGAACCCCGCGTGGCGCGAACTCCCGGTCCGTACCGCCCTCCCCGCGCTGCACGAGGCCCTGGACGGGGACGGCGCGGCCGTCCTCGCCGCCCCGCCCGGCACCGGGAAGACGACCTTGGTGCCGCTCGCGCTGGCCGGGCTGCTCGCCGACGGCCGGCCGGTGCGCCGGGTGCTGGTCGCCGAACCGCGCCGGCTCGCCGTCCGGGCCGCCGCCCGGCGGATGGCCTGGCTGCTCGGCTCGTCCGTGGGACGCGAGGTCGGCTACACCGTGCGCGGGGACCGGCGCGTCGGCGCCGACACCGTGGTCGAGGTGGTCACCACCGGGGTGCTGCTGCAACGGCTCCAGCGCGACCAGGAGTTGCCCGGGGTGGACGTGGTCGTCCTGGACGAGTGCCACGAACGGCACCTGGACGCCGACACCGCGCTCGCCTTCCTGCTCGACGTCCGGGCGGCGCTGCGGCCCGAACTGCGGCTGGTCTGCGCCTCGGCCACCTCCGACACCGAGGCCTGGGCCGAACTCCTCGGCGGCGCACCGGTGGTGGCGGCGCACGGGGTGTCCCACCCGGTGGACGTGGTGTGGGCGCCGCCGCCGCGCGCCGTCCGGCCCGCGCACGGGACCCGGGTCGATCCGGCCCTGCTCGACCACGTCGCGGCCGTGGTGCGGCGGGCGCTCGGCGAGCAGGACGGGGACGTGCTCTGCTTCCTGCCCGGGGTCGGCGAGATCGCCCGGGTCGCCGGGCAGTTGAGCGGCGTTCCGGCCGACGTGCTCCAGCTCCACGGCCGCGCCCCGCAGGCCGTCCAGGACGCCGCGCTGACCCCGTCGCAGGGGCGTCGGGTCGTCCTCGCCACCGCCGTCGCCGAGTCCTCGCTCACCGTGCCCGGCGTGCGGGTCGTGGTCGACGCCGGACTCGCCCGCGAGCCGCGCACCGACCACGCGCGGGGGCTGGCCGGGCTGGTCACCGTACGGGCCTCGCTCGCCGCGGCCCGCCAACGCGCGGGCCGCGCCGGGCGCGAGGCCCCCGGCACCGTCTACCGCTGCTGGAACGAAGCCGAGGACGCCCTCGCCGCCCGCTTCCCCACCCCCGAGATCGCCCTCGCCGACCTCACCACCTTCGCCCTCCAGGCGGCCTGCTGGGGTGACCCGGACGCCACCGGGCTCGCCCTGCCCGACGCCCCGCCCGCCGGGGCGATGGCCGCCGCCCGGCAGACGCTGACCGCCCTCGGCGCGGTCTCCCCCGACGGCCGGGCCACGGATCGCGGCGTCCGGCTCGCCCGTACGGGGCTGCACCCACGGCTGGGCCGCGCGCTGGTCGACGGGGCGGCGGCCGTCGGCGCGCGGCGGGCCGCCGAGGTGGTCGCCCTGCTCTCCGAGGAACCGCCGCGTGCGCTCGGGGACGACCTCGGCGCGGTGTGGCGGGCGGTGAAGGACTCCCGGGACCCGTACGCGGGCCGCTGGCGCGACGAAGTCCGCCGCTTGCTGCGCGCCACCTCCGACGAACCCGCGACCGCCCTGCCCGACGCCACCGCCGTCGGCCTCGTCGTCGCCCTCGCCTTCCCCGAACGCATCGCCCGCGCCCGGGTCGAACGGCCCGCCCCCGGCGAGCGCAGCCCGTACCTGATGGCCTCCGGCACGGCCGCCGAACTCGCCCCCGGCACCGCGCTGGGCGCCCTCCCCTGGCTCGCCGTCGCCGTCGCCGACCGCCCGGCCGGCTCGCACTCCGCCCGGGTGCTGCACGCTGCGGCACTGGACGAGTCCACCGCGCTCCAGGCCGGCGCCTCGCTCGTCACCGCCCGCGAGGAAGTCCACTGGGACACCCGCCGAGGCGAAGTCACCGCCCGCCGGGTCGAATCCCTCGGCGCCGTCGAACTCGCCGAGAAGCCCCTCAAGCGCCCCGACCCGGCACTCGTCCGGGGCGCCCTGGTGGAAGGCCTCGCCCGCGAAGGCGTGAGCGAGCTGCTGACCTTCACCTCCGGGCTCCGCGAACGCCTCGCCTTCCTCCACACCGCCCTCGGTGACCCGTGGCCCGACGTCTCCGACGAGGCGCTGCTCGACCGCGCCGACGAATGGCTGGAACCCGAACTCTCCCGCGCCCGCCGCCGCGCCGACCTCGCGAGGATCGACACCACGGCCGCCCTCCAACGCCTCCTCCCCTGGGCCACCGGCGAAGCGGGCCGCCTGGACGAACTCGCACCGGAGCGCATCACCGTCCCGTCCGGCTCGCGGATACGGGTGGACTACGGCACCGAACGCCCCGTCCTGGCAGTCAAGTTGCAGGAGCTCTTCGGCTGGACCACGACCCCCGCCCTGGCCGCCGGCCGCGTCCCGCTGACCATCCACCTGCTCTCCCCCGCCGGCCGCCCGGCCGCCGTCACCGGCGACCTGGCGTCGTTCTGGCGCGACGGCTACCGCGCCGTCCGCGCCGAGCTACGAGGCCGCTACCCGCGCCACCCCTGGCCCGAGGACCCCACCACGGCCGAGCCCACCCGGCGCACCAAACCGCGGAACTGACGGCCGCCCGGCGCGGCGTCGGCGCCCCCCGGCGGCAGGTCACCACCCTACGGAGCCACCGACCCGGGCGGGTGCGGTCAGTCGCGCGGGCCCGGCCGGATCGCGGAGAAGAGGACGAACGCCAGGACCACGGTGGTGAAGAGGATCAGGAACTGCCGGAAGCCCTCGGAGCTGGCGGGCAGCCATCCCTGGATCAGCCCGATCAGCAGCACGATGTCGAGCACCACCGCAACTACGTATCCTGGTCGCTTCATTGTCGACCTCCCTCCCCACTTCCCGTTCGCACCGTACCCGATCGGGCCGCTTCCCGGGAGGCCCGCCCGGAGCGCAGGAAGTCGGCCCCGTCGACTTCCTGCGCCGGGCGCCATGCGCCGCGACCGGGGTGGTCAGGCCTGCGGGGTGGGGGTGGTGGGGCGGCCGAGGTGTCGGGCGAAGAAGCGGGCCGCGCTGTCGGCCTCGAAGCGGGGAAGGTCCTTGTGCCTGCCGGAGTTCACGTGCAGGGACTTCTCCTTCGAGGCGAAGGCGTCGAACAGCGCGAGGCCCTCCTCGCGCGTGATGTGCTCGTCGTCCCACTGGAGGTCGAACTCGACCGGGACGGTGATCCGCCTCGCCTGCTCGGCCAGGGTGTCCGGCCAGTGCTGGCCGAAGACGGCGGCGGAGATCCTGGGTTCGCCCGCCACGAAGGGGATGCCGATCGCGGTGCCCATGTTGATGCCCCAGAAGCCGACCGGCCCGTCGGCGCCGATCTCCGGGAGCTCCTGGAGGGCGTCCAGCAGCGCCCGGTACTCGGGTACGGCCTGCTCCGCCAGGTGGTCGTTGTAGCGCACGACGATCGGGCCCTCCGGCTCGCCCGCCGCCCGGGCCGCGTACAGGGCGGCGATCTCCGCCTCGTCGTGCGCCGTGCGCGGCCGGTCACCGTGGCCGGGCGCGTCGATGACGGCGACGTGGAAGCCGCCGCCGGCCACCAGGAGTCGGGCGCGGCCGGACATCGCCGGGTGCTTCTTGTGGTTGCCGCCGCCGTGGGCCATCAGGACCAGGGGCGCGGGGTCGGCCGCGCCGGAGGCCGGGGACCAGAGGACACCGGGGACGCCGGGGGCACCAGGGCCGATGTCCAGGGTGAAGTCGCGCTCGAGGATGCCGTTCGAGGACGACTGAGCGGTGAAGTGTGCAGAGTGCATGAGGTGTTGCCTTTCGGGAGTGCCTGGCTGTCGAGGCGCTCCCGGCGACACCTACGTCAATCGCCCGGCCGTGACGAGCGGGGGAGCACCCATATGGGTCCAGCGGTCATGGGTCTCACCTCCTCGGGCGGTTGCACGGTCGCTTGGAAGCTACCAGCCCCGGCGATCATCCCCCAACCCCTTTTTCCGCCCGTCCGCACCGGAAGTCGGCCTCGCCGACTTCCTGCGCCCGCGCCCTCAACTCCGCAGGGACGTTTGCTCTTTCGGGGGAATTTCGGGCCGACCTCGGGACAGCCGTGACCGCCCTCGGTCAAGGTGGCACCGGGCCCTCCCCCGGGCCCGCGCGATCCCCCGAGGAAGGGCACCCTCATGCGCGTCTCCCCGTCCCGGCTCGTCCGCACCGGCGGCACCATCGGATCGATCACCCTGGCGACCGTCCTCGCGACCGCCACCACGGCGGCCTCCGCCGGCCCCACGTCCTTGCAGATCGACGACGGCACCACCGTCAGCTCCCGGCAGGTGACGGTCGGGCAGTGCGTCAACCCCTCGCTGACCACCCACATCCAGAGCATCGCCGTGGGGAACCGGGCGGGCAGCGGCACCGCGACCGTCTTCCAGTACCGCAACTGCACCGGCAACGTGATCCGGCAGGGCCGGAGCCCCCTGTTCTTCAACCCGCCGACCTCGATCGGCTCGGTCCGCATCGACTCCGCCCCCTGACCACCGGAAGCCACGAGGACCAGCTGGGCGCAGGAAGTCGACCCCGCCGACGGGTACCGGGCCCAGCGCGTCAACGGCCCGCCGTGGTGGGCTCCCAGGTGAGATCGCCTACGGCGTCGACCGTCGCGGTGCCGGGTGCCTGGGAGCCGCCGAGGGCCGCGTGGCCGAGCAGCACCGGCGTCCCGGCCTCCAGCGCCTGGGCGACGTCCTGGAGCATCGAGGCCACCGAGGCCCACTGGGGAACGTCCAGGATCCAGGTCTCATGGTCCCAGCGGAACACCGCGCCCCGGGTATCCCCGGGGCGCAGGTCGACGATCAGTCCGTCGCCGCCGGGGTCCAACGCGATCGGCATGAACTCCCGCTGGTAGCGGCTCTCGGGCCGGCCGTTCCCGTCGAAGGAGTCGCCCTCCTGCGCCGCGACCAGCAGCCAGGTCTCGTGGGTCTCCAGAGCCTCGCCCAGCGGGACCGGGGCGAACTCGCCCGGGATCCAGTGACCGGCGGCGACCTCGGGCAGCAGCCACCAGGCCCGCAGGTCGGCGGGCAGCGGCAGGCCGAGGTCCGCCTCGAACGCGTCCAGCCGGGCCGCGTCCGTCGCCGGTCCCGCCGAGCCCGCCGGTCCCGCTGGTCCGGCCGGTCTCACCGGGCCTCGTCGGGTGTGCGCGGCGAGCCAGGCGTCGATGCGGCTCCAGGAGGTCGGGACGTCGCGATCGGCGCTGCTCATGGCCGGCAGTCTGCCGCACCGGACCGACATCGGAAGTCGGCCCGGCCGACTTCCGATGCCGGACGGGCTACCGCCGGACGGGGTGGTCGGCGAGTCCGGAAACCGGGTGTCGGCGCGCCGATGAGTTTTCCGGCGCCGACCGGTCTACATCTCGACGGGACCGACCGGTCCCTCCGACCGACCCAGCTCATCGGGAGTGCAGACATGGGCCTCATCCAGATCGAACTGTTCGCGACCCTCGACCTCGTCGGGCAGGCGCCCGGCGGCCCCGACGAGGACCCGGAGGGGTTCCCGTACGGCGGCTGGCAGGCGCCCCTGCTGAACGAGGTCACCGGGGCGCAGATCCTCGCCGCCTACCAGGGCACGGACGCGCTGCTGCTCGGCCGGCGCACCTACGACCTCTTCGCCTCCTACTGGCCGCACCAGAAGGAGGGCGAGATCGCCGAGCTGTTCAACCGCGTCCCGAAGTACGTGGCCTCCCGGGGCACGACCGACCTCTCGTGGGCCGACTCCACCCAGCTGGGCCCGGACCTGGCCGGCGCGGTGCGCGAGCTCCGCGACCGGCACGAGAACGTGAAGGTCGTCGGCAGCCTGAACCTGGTGCAGACCCTCCTGCGCGAGAAGCTCTTCGACCGCCTCGACCTGTGGGTGCACCCGATCGTGCTCGGCGTCGGGAAGAAGGTCTTCGAGGAGGGCGCGGTGCCCACGAACCTCACGCTCCTCGAACCCCCGGCGGCCGGCCCGCAGGGCACCGTCTACCTGCGGTACGGGCTCGCCGAGGGCACGCCCAGGACGGGCGACATGAGCCTGCCCGACCGCGGTCTCGGGGACGACGGGGCCCGGTGACCCGATGACCGCCGTCCACGCCACCGTCCACACCGCCGTCCACGCCAACGGGGTGGTCTCGGGCACCGAGTCCTTCGGTGCCGCCGACGCGCCGCTGGTCCTGCTCGCGGGCGGGCCGACGATGCTGTCCTGGCCCGACGCGCTCTGCGCGCGCCTCGCGGCCGGCGGGCGCCGGGTGGTGCGCTACGACCTGCGCGACAGCGGGGCGTCGACGACGGTGGATCCGCAGGCGCCCGCCTACACCCTGCGTGACCTCGCCGCCGACGCCGCCGCCCTGGCCGGCGCGCTCGGCGGCGGGAGCCCCGCGCACCTCGCGGGGATCGGTGTCGGCGGGATGGTCGCCCAGGTGGCCGCGCTCGACCACCCGGGGGCGTTCTGCGCCCTCACCCTGGTCGGCACCCGCGCGGTCGCCCCCGGCCCGCCCGACGACGACCTCCCCGGCCACGACCCGGCGACGATGAGCCGGCTGTTCGCCCGTCCGGCGCCGGACTGGAGCAGCCGCACGGCGGTGGCGGAGTTCGCCGCCGCCGGCGCGGAGATCCTCGGCAACGACCCCGACACCGCACGCGCGACCGCCACGCGCATCTGGGACCGTACGCCCGGCACCGCTCCCCCGGTCCAGCTGGCCAACCAGCTGGGCCTGGTGTTCTCCCGGCTCGACTGCGCACCCCGCTGGCGCGAGCGCCTGCCCGGGATCCGGGTCCCCACGCTCGTCGTCCACGGCCGCCGCGACCCGTTCTTCCCCGTCGGCAACGGCGAGGCGCTCGCCCGCGAGATCCCCGGGGCTCGGCTGCTCGTCCTCCCGCAGGCCGCCACCGCGATCCCCGACGCGGCGGTCGGCGAGGTCGCCGGGGCGATGCTCGCGCTCGGACCGGGGTGACGCGGGGTCGGTGGGCACACCGGGTGAGCCCGGAACCCACCGGCCCCGGCCACCCGGCCCACCCACTGGCCGACCCACCGCCCCACCCCTCGCCCCGCCTGAGCGGCACTCGGGCTGCGGTCACGACCTCGCGGTGACCGAAGCGGCCGGGACCATGGCGCGGAGCAGCTCGAAGGTGCGGATCCGGAGGCCGAGGTCGGGGCAGAGCGTGGTGATCGCGAGCTCGTCGGGCGCGTAGGCGGCGGTCAGGGCGGCGAGCCGCTCGGACACCTCGGCGGGGGCCCCGGCGAGTACGGACATGTCGGCCGGTTCCTCCGCGGGCAACGACCCGGTCGCTGCCAGGGCGTGGAGTTCTTCCCAGGAGGGAAGGGTCCGGCGGCCCGTCGAGGTGGCGCCGAGGGCGAGGCCGGCGCGCAGCAGCCGGACGTCCCCCGGGTCGTCCGCGCAGGCCACCCGGACCGCGACGGCGACGCGTGGGAGTGCCCCGAACGGGCCTGGGCGGAAGTTCTCCCGGTACAGCTCGACGATGTCCGGCCGCAGGTCGCCGTGGGCGAACTGCGCCAGGCAGAACGGCAGTCCGTAATGGGCGGCGAGGTGTGCCCCGCCCGCTCCGGCGCCGGTCAGCCACAGCTGCGGCGGGGTGGAGTCGGGCAGCAGGTCCGTCTCCGCGGTGAGATGGGCCAGCAGCTGTGCGATCTTCTCGTGGTACGGCGCCTCGCCCTCCCGTGCGAGCAGCCGGGTGACCCGCTCGGCCGCACCGGGCCCGCGGCCGATGCCGAGGTCGATCCGCCCGGGGTGGAGCCGTTCCAGCAGGTTGAAGGTGGTCGCCACCTTCAACGGCGCGTAGTGGGGCAGCAGGACCGAGGCGGTGCCGACCCGGATGGTGCCGGTCGCGGCCGCGGCGGCGGCGACCAGGATCTCGGGCGAGCCGCAGCCGCTGGTCGTGCCGTGGTGCTCGGCGACCCAGAACCGGTGGTAGCCCAGGCGCTCGGCCGCCACGGCGAGTTGGACCGACTCCCGGACGGCGCCGGCCGGGCCGGTGCCGCCGTAGACCAGCACCTGGTCGAACGCGGTGAGTTTCATCATCAGGCTCCTGTTCCCGCCCTCGTTCCGGCCTTCGCCCCGGCCTTCGCCCCGGCCTTCGCCCCGACCCTCGCCCCGGCCCTCGGCCCGGCCTTCGACGCGGGTTCGTGGCCGGCCGTCTGCGCCTCGTACATCTCCGCGTACAGGCCGCCGAGGCTCATCAGTTCCTGGTGGTCGCCGTCCTCGACGAGCCGGCCCCGGTCGAAGACCAGCACCCGGTCCGCGCGCAGCACGGAGGAGAAGCGGTGGGCGATCATCAGCGAGACCTGGCCGGCCGAGGTCGCGGTCAGCGTGTCGAGCAGTTCGGCCTCGGTGATGGGGTCGAGCGCGGCGGTCGGCTCGTCCATGACCCGTACGCTGGCGGACCGCACCGCGCTGCGGGCGATGGCCAGTCGCTGCCACTGGCCGCCGGAGAACTCCACGCCTCCGGCGAACAGCTTCCCCGCCTGTGTCCGGTAGCCCTGGGGCAGGGCGGTGATGTGCTCGTGCATCCCGACCTCGCGGGCTGCGGCCTCGACCCGGGCGGTCGACCGGTCGGCCTCGTGCGCCATGCCGAGCGAGATGTTCTCGCCCACCGAGAGCTGGTACTCGACGTAGTTCTGGAACACGTAGGAGACCCGGTCGCGCAGACTGTCCAGCCGGTAGTCGGTGAGCGGGACGCCGTCGACCAGGATCGAGCCCCCGGTCGGTTCGTAGAGGCGGCCGATGAGCTTGCCGAGGGTGGACTTCCCCGCGCCGTTCAGGCCGACCACGGCCGTCACCTGGCCCGGTTTCAGCGTGAAGGAGACGTTGTCCAGGGCGAGCCGCTCGCCGCCGGGGTAGCTGAACGAGACGTTGCGGAACTCGACTCCTCCCGCGATCTCCTGAGGAAACGTCAACTCTCCCTCGGTCGAGGCCTCCTGCTCGATCGCGAGGAACTCGTGCACGTTGCGCAGGTAGAGCTGGTTGACGTACATCCCGGACACCGCGCCGAAGAGCTGTTGCATGCTGCCCTGCAACATGCCGATCGCCTGGATCACGGCCAGCAGACCGGCCAGGTGTCGGGTGTCGCCGCTGCCGGCCACGATCGCCGTGGCCTGCGCGGCGATCGTCAGCAGCGCGGTCAGGACGACCATCGGGACGGCCAGGGCGAAGTTCCGGTTCGCCATCCGCAGGTCCGCGCCGACGATCCTGGCCAGCAGCCGCCGGTGGTTGGTGAGCACCACCGGGCCGAGCCGGAAGGCCAGCACCTCCTTCATCGAGTTCGGCTGCGAGGCCAGGTGCTGCCAGTAGTTGATCCGCCGCCGCTCCTCGGACCGGCCGTGCTCCAGCGCGTGGGCACGGCGGCCCTGCAGGATCTGCGCGACCACCGTGGGGAACGGCGCGACCACGGCCAGCAGCGCGACCCGGGGGTCCAGGGTCCACAGGATCGCGCCGACCGAGCCGAAGGTGACCACCGGGGTGGCTGCCTGCACCAGTTGGGAGAGCATCATCCCCGGCCGGAACGCCACCTCCCGGACGGCCCGCTGCAACGAGTCCTGCACGCCCGCGTCCTCCACCTGGGAGAGCGTGAAGCGACTCGCACGGCTGATGATCTCGTCGGCCAGGTGGGCCGAGAGCCGGCTCTGGCAGCGCTGCATGGCCCGGTTCTGCAGCAGCGTCAGCAGCTGCGAGCCGAGGCCGAGCAGCGCCAGCACGACCAGGTAGAACAGGACGCCGCCGACCTGCGGGTGCCCGCCCTCGGCCGCGCTGAGCAGGGCCGCGGCGAACGCCGCCGTGGTCTTGACCTGCCAGGCCGGCAGGAGGCCGACCACCAGCGAGATCAGCAGCACCTGCGCCGTTCCCGAGCGGTCGCAGCGCCAGGACTGGCCCAGCACGGTCAGCACCGGACGCAGCGCGGCCACCGGCCGCCGGAACCAGGGGCGCGGGCTCACCTGGCCCTCCCCTCCGGCGGGCCCCCGGCCGTGGCGGCCCGGTCGAGCAGCCGCCGCCACATGCCGTAGGCGGCGTCCTCGTGCTCGCGCAGCAGGCCCATCCGGTTGCAGTGCATGTGGAACAGGCTGCGCAGGACGGACTCCCGGTCCGACCAGAGTTCGCCGGCCTCGGCGGCCTTCGCGAGCCCGGCGGCGAATCCGGCTCCCTCCAGGCACCAGGCGGCGCCCACCCGCTCCAGCACCGCGGCCTCGCCACCGGGCGCGGTGAGGCCCTGCCAGAGCCGGCGGGCGACGGCCCGGTACTCCGTGGCGCCGGCCTGCGGCCCGGCCATGGACCGCACCAGGGCGTGCCGTTCGGCGAAGTCGGGGACCAGCACCCGCCCGACGGCTTCGAGGCTGAGCGCGGTGAGGGCGTTGCGCTCCAGCGGGACCTCGCCCGCCCGCACGGGCTCGGCGAGGTGCCGCAACAGGGCCAGGGTCGCGGTGCTGTCCAGGCAGAACAGCTCCTCGGCCCGGTCGATCAGGTCGGGGCCGCCGTAGCGCTCGATCTCGCGGCGGTAGGTCGCGAACTCGACGTCCGCGATCCGGCCCTCGACGGCCAGGTCGTGCGCCCACCGGGCGACCTCGCCCAGCAGTTCGGCGCCCCCGGCCGGGTCCGCGGCCCGGTAGCGCAACCGCAGGTGCGGGGCGGGATCGCCGTACCGGAGGTAGAACATGTGCCTGGTCAGGCCGCGTTCGGCCAGCGAGCGCGTCAGCGCCGTCACCTGCTCCAGCAGCAGGGCGTCCTGTGCCTCGTTCTCCACGTACAGCTTGGCGAAGACCCACGGCCCGCCGGCCGGGCGGAGCCGCTCGGCCTCGGTGATCCGCCGACGGGTGACGGCCGCCGCCCGGGGCGCCCGGGCCCGCTGCCCGGACAGTACGGGGACCACGACCTCCGCGACGTAGCGGGCGCCGTCCGTGTCGCGCAGGAAACCCTCCTCGGGGCCGGGCAGCGCCTCCTCGATCCGCAGCGCGAAGGACGCCGCGTTCCGGGCGGCGGCCAGCCGCAGCTCCGCCAGCGAGGGCTCGCTCTCCAGGTCCAGCAGGATCGTGTTGTCGCCGTGGGTGAGGAAGACCAGGCGCGGCACGCACCACTGCTCGCGCCAGGCCGCGACGGCCGCGGTAAAGGCCGCCGCCGAACCGGTGCAGCCGGCCGGCATGTCGGCGGCACGCAGCAGCCAGCACGCGCGCCTGAGCACCAGGTCGTGCCGGACGACCCTGGGCAGGAACGGCATGACGGTGCCCAGTCCGCCCCAGTCGAACGAAGGGACCTCCTGGAAGGCCGCCGAGGAGACGTCCAGCAGGAAGCGGGCGACGTTCGGCGCCATCAGCGGGTTGAGCATGGTGTGTTGGGTGACGTGCAGGTCGCGTCCGAGGGCGGGGCTGTGCAGGTACAGCCGGCCCTCCCGGACGCCGACGACCACGTCGTCCAGCGCGATCACCTCCCCCGTGCCCCGCCCCGGTGCCACGTTGACCGGCAGTTCCAGCCTCCGTACCGCGGGCCGGACCGAGACGTTCGCGGCCCGCGCCTTCTCCGGCAGGTAGGTCAGCTCGACCACCTCGACCCCGGGCAGTGCCGCGGCCTCCGCCTCGGCCAGCTCCCGCAGCCCGGCCTGCTCCTCGGCGCCCAGCAGGTCGTGGAACCGGGCGAAGGTGCGCCCGCCGTTCGCCATCGCGGTGACCACCCCGCGCCACCGCGAACCCGGTGCCGTCGGCGGCGCCAGCTGCAGGTGGACGTCGACCGCGGGCCTCGGCGGCCGGTCGTCCGAACCGTGCCCGAGCTCGGCCATCCACCGCTCGTCGAGGACCGCCTCCACGCTGCCGCGGCTGAGCGTGTCGGCGACGAGCCGGTGCAGCACCGCGTCCCGTTCCTCCATGCTCCGGTCGCGCCTGGTCGCCGGCTGCAACTCGAAGGTACGCGGCGGATTCCGATAGCTGTTCGGCGCACCGAGGCCGGTCTCCTCGGAGAGCGCCTCCAGGACCGGGACCTCGGCCTGCGCGCCGTAGCGCTCGCTGAACGCCAGCGCGTAGTCGCTCAGCTGCGACGGGTACCGCTGGCCGGCGCCCAAGGTGGCCAGGATCTCGGCGGCGTCCTCCGCCAGCACCCGGACCTCGGCCGGCAGCACCGGCGGGGAGACCAGGTTCAGCCGGGCGTCGACCCTCAGCAGGGGCCCGTCGTAGTCCTCGCTCACCCGCCGCGCCTGTGGGGCGATCCGCTCCTGGAGCGCCTCCAGACCCCGTGGGTCGCCGACCGAGTTGAACTCGGCCACCGCCTCCTCGACGGACGTCAGCGCGGTGGCCGCGTCGCCGTCGTGGACACCCGCCAGCTGGGCCGACAGCGACGGCCGGCCCGGCCCCTCCAGCAGGGCCGGCCGGTGCGCGGTGATCAGGAACGCCAACTCGACCAGCTGGTCCAGGAGCGCGGTGACCTTCTCCACCGGAACCGTCGGGTACCGCTGCGCCAGTTGCTCCCGCAGCTCGCCGAAGGTCTGCGGGGTGCGCGCCGCCTCCAGGACGAACTGGACGGCCGGGGACCAGCGGACGGACACCGAGCGTCGCGATCCCCCGCCGTAGGCGTCGGCCGTGGAGAGCCAGGCCCGTCCCCGGCCGCGGTGGATCAGGTCGTTGGCACGCAGCTCCAGTTCGGGCCGCAGCCGCGGCGCGTCGGCGGCCGCCCGGAACAGGTGCAGCACCCAGCCCATGTCCGGCCTGGCCACCGCCGTGCCGATCGCGGGAACGCCGAGCCGGGTGGCCGCGGTGTCCGACTCCGGCCCCGGGAACGTGCCGACCGCGACACCCGCCACCGTGCCCAGCGGGGTCGCCCGCATGCTCATCCGGTTCAGGTACCGGCCCAGGCTCATCATCGCCCGCCGCCGGTCCCGGGCCGGGAGCCGGTCGATCCCTGTCACCGCCCGGGCCAGGTCCGGTGCCGCCAGCGAGATCGCCGAGCGGACCTCGGGCCTCTCCCACAGCTCCAGCAGGCCCTGGAGGTAGCGGTCCTCCCAGGTGGCGCCGTCCGCGCCCGCCGGACCCGTCCCGGGGGCCAGCAGGTCGGTCAGCGCCCGGGTCGGCAGAGCGGGCGCGCGGAGCAGGAAGAAGTCCCGGGCGACGTAGCTGCGGCTCCTCCCGGACTTCCGGTCGCTGGTCTCGGCGTTCCGACGGGTCACACTCGTTCCTTAGCTCTGCTGTCGACGCTGGTACGGGACAAGGCGGTTCGGCGCGGGCGCCCGGGGCGGTCCAGCGCGGGCGCCCGGGGCGGTTCGGCGCGGGCGCCCGGGGCGGTCCAGCGCGGCCGGGCTTCGCGGCCTCCGGCCGCGGTCAGGCCGGGGAGAGGAGGAAGATCTCGTCCCACCCGGTCGCCCGCGGTGCGAGCACGCCGCAGAGCGCGAGCAGCACGCCGGCCGCACCGTTGACGAATCCCGGGTCGTCGACCGGCTCGCCGGGCCTGGGCTCGTCCGCCATCACGTACGGGCGGGCCTCGTCCGCCTTCGAGAGCACGGCCCGGAGCGACTGCTCGGCCATCGACTTGAAGGCGGCCGAGCCGGTGAGCGCGTGAGCCCGCTGATAGATCGCCAGCAGCCCGGCGTGGCCGTGGCAGAGGTTGGGCGAGAAGATGTACCGCTCGGCCGGCGACCAGTCCACCACCCGTTGCAGGGCTCCGACCGCGGTCGCCTCGAGGGCGGTGTCACCGAGCACCCGGGCCGCGTTCAGCAGGGCGGTGCCGATGCCCGGAGCGCCGTAGCACCAGGCGGCGCGCGCGGACCGTCGGCCGGTCGGGGGGACGGGCAGCCCGGTCCCCTCCTCGGCCTGGAGCACGTTCGGCCAGGCAGCGCCGGGCACGTCGTCCCTGAGCCGGTTCTCGACCAGCCAGGCCGTGGTCCGCGCGATCGTCTCGGCCGGGCCCGACCCGCCGATCCCGGCGACCGCCGCGGCGGACAGCCCCGCCACGATGCCCGGAAGGCCGTGTGCGAAGCCGATGTTGTACATCCCGTACGGGGCCTGCTCGTCGTAGCCCGGGTAGGCCGCGTAGTAGTCCGTCGACGTGAACCAGCCGAACCGGTGCCGGTCGTCCGGCTCGGTCACCCGCAGGAGGTACGCCGTCAGCCGCTCGGCCGCGGTGCGGATCGGGTCGCCCGGCCGGGACTCCAGCACCGAGCAGAGCCGCACGGCCGCGGCCAGTTGCCCGGCCGCACCCGAGATGACGTCGAAGGCGGAGAGCGGCAGTCCCTTCCCGGGCTCCGGGAGCGGCCTGGCGGCGATCTGCTCGCCGAGCCGGTCGGCGACCCGGCGCAGGGACGGCAGGTAGCGGCCGTCGTGGATCGAGAATTCGAGCAGGACGCTGGCGAAGCCCGCGGTGCCGTTGTAGAGACCGGCCTCGGACAGCGGCCTTTCGGCGGTGGCCTGCGCGGAACGGCGGAGCACGGCCTGTGCCGCCTCGATCAGCCCGGGCTCGTCCAGCGCCTTTCCGGCGTGCAGCAGCGACAGTGCGATCCCCGGATAGCCGTCGGCCAGGCTCGCCCCGTCCGGAAGCGGCTCGGGTCCCGTCGGTTCCCCCGACGCCCCCGGCGTGCGGGCGAAAACCGTCAGCCGATCAGCCACGGACCGGGCCACCTCCGCGGTCCTCACATCGAGATCCAGCACCGCCACTGCGAATTCCCCCAGAATCACATCGCCGATACCCGGCAGCATTTCCGAACGTACGCGCCCCGAGTGCGCCGACCCGTTCGCCGAAGAATCCCGGAAAGGATTCCGGCTCATTCGGGAGGGCTCCCGGTGCAGGACAGCGCCAGGAGCCCCCCAGGTCGGCGTCGGCGCCGACGAGCGACTAGCAGACGGTCGGGAAACCGACCGTGATCGGGCAGTTGCACGAGTTGCCACAGGACCAGCACGTGGTGCCGATGGTGGCGAAACCGTCCGGCGTGTTGGCCGCCTCGGGAGCAACAGCCACGCGGACGTCGAGGTCGAAGTCCTGCTCCATTTTTACCTCCATCACGAATTCATCCTTCCCGCTCCCCCGACCGGGTTTCCACGAAATTCCGCACGAAGGAGCGGCTGTAGGAGTTTTCTAGCACGCCCCTCGAACGCGGGAGTCGATTTGTACGATCGATTCGAGCCAACAGAACCGCGCCTCCGGCAACGGCCACCCGAAAAGTGCTGGTCAACCGACCGCCGGACGGGGCGGCCGAGCGATCAAGATGGCTGATCTCGTCATTGGCGGACTCGAACACGAAGTACCAGATGTCCACCTTGGACAAGTTCGTCGACATTGAATATTTCGGCCACATTGCGGGTGATCATCCGTATACCGGAAGACCGGAACGGGCGCCGGCGTTCGGACGCATTCCCACCCGAAAACACGGCGGCGGGGGGGGGGGGGGGGGGGGGGGGGGGGGGGGGGGGGGGGGGGGGGGGGGGGGGGGGGGGGGGGGGGGGGGGGGGGGGGGGGGGGGG
>NZ_JBVHYH010000014.1:67915-127041 GCF_055569135.1 Kitasatospora sp. NPDC029367 | reverse complement strand
ACTGATCCACCCCGAAGGGCTTCACCGTTCGACTTGCATGTGTTAAGCACGCCGCCAGCGTTCGTCCTGAGCCAGGATCAAACTCTCCGTGAATGTTCACCCGTAATCGGGTAGACACCCGCGTTGAGCGGCACGGCAACCACCGGAATAGGGTGATCCCGCGCACTGCGTCCTCGCTAGTGTTTGTTTCAAAAGGAATCTCCAACCCCAGGAAACCTGAGGCCGGGGATGTCAACATATCTGGCGTTGACTTTTGGCACGCTGTTGAGTTCTCAAGGAACGGACGCTTCCTTCGGACCGCCTTCCAGCGGGCCCTCCGGGCGCTTCGTTCTTTCGTGTTTCCAGCTTATCAGATGTTTTCCGCTCCGTTTTCCGGGGCTTCGTCATCCAACTCGCCGGTGTCTTCTGCGGCTTGACGCCCCGTCCGACGTTTCAAACTCTAGCCGATCCCCGCTCCGAAAAGCGAATCCAGCCGCAATCCGATAAAACGCACACGCCGAATAAGCACCGAGCCGAGACGCGAAAAAGCGAAACGACCGGCACGAACCGGAAGTGGTGTTTCAAGGGATTGGCTGCCTCAGGGACCGTCCGCGCAGACGCGTGTCCGGTGCTCCCTTCCGGGCAGCTCGAAGAACTGTACGCGCATCTGGGTCCGGATGCAAACGACCTGCAAAAGGGGGCAGGCCGGCCCCCGGGAGAGGGGTCCGGCCTGCCTTGGTGCCAGAGCTCGGCGAGCCCGGCGACCTCAGCTGTTGGTGGGGAAGCCGAGGTTGATGCCGCCGTGCGAGGGGTCCAGCCAGCGCTGGGTCACGGCCTTGCCGCGGGTGAAGAACTGGACGCCGTCCGGACCGTACGCGTGGGCGTCGCCGAACAGCGAGGCCTTCCAGCCGCCGAAGGAGTAGTAGGCGACCGGCACCGGGATCGGCACGTTGATGCCGACCATGCCGACCTCCACCTCGAACTGGAAGCGCCGGGCCGCGCCGCCGTCGTTGGTGAAGAGGGCGGTCCCGTTGCCGTACGGGTTGGCGTTGATGAGCGCCAGGCCTTCGTCGTAGGAGGCGACGCGCACGACGGAGAGGACCGGGCCGAAGATCTCGTCGTTGTAGACGGACATGCCAGGCTTCACGTGGTCGAACAGGGTGGGGCCGAGCCAGAAGCCGTCAGCGGTCGGGCTGCCGTTCTTGTCCTCGGCGGTGACCGGGTGCTTGCGGCCGTCCACGGCGAGCTCGGCGCCGTCGGCGAGACCGGACTCCACGTAGGAGGTGACCTTGTCGCGGTGTTGGCCGGTGACCAGCGGGCCCATCTCGGAGTCGCCGTTGCAGCCGGGGCCGACCTTCAAGGTGGCGATCCGCTGCTTGATCTTGTCGACCAGCTCGTCACCGATCGGGTCGACGGCGACCAGGACGGACACCGCCATGCAGCGCTCGCCGGCCGCGCCGAAGCCGGCGTTGACCGCGGCGTCGGCGGCGAGGTCAAGGTCGGCGTCCGGCAGCACCAGCATGTGGTTCTTGGCGCCGCCGAGGGCCTGGACGCGCTTGCCGTAGCGGGTACCGGTCTCGTACACGTAGCGGGCGATCGGGGTGGAGCCGACGAAGCTGACGGACTTGACGTCCGGGTGCTCCAGCAGGCGGTCGACGGCCACCTTGTCGCCGTGCACGACGTTGAAGACGCCGTCCGGCAGGCCGGCCTCCTTCCACAGCCCGGCCAGGAAGTTGGCCGCGGACGGGTCCTTCTCGGAGGGCTTCACCACCACGGTGTTGCCGGCCGCGATGGCGATCGGGAAGAACCACATCGGCACCATGGCCGGGAAGTTGAACGGCGAGATGATCGCGACCGGGCCGAGCGGCTGGCGGATCGAGTAGACGTCGATGCCGGTGGAGGCCTGCTCGGTGAAGCCGCCCTTGATCAGCTGCGGGATGCCGCAGGCGTACTCGACGACCTCCAGGCCGCGGGCGATCTCGCCCAGCGCGTCCGAGTGCACCTTGCCGTGCTCGGACACGATGATCTCTGCCAGCTCGTTCCGGCGGGCGTTCAGCAGCTCGCGGAAGGCGAAGAGCACCGTGCTGCGCCGGGCCACCGAAGCGGTGCGCCACTCGGCGAAGGCCGAGGCGGCGGCGGCCACAGCCTGGTCGACCTCGGCGATCCCGGCGAAGTCGACCTGGCCGGCGACCTGGCCGGTGGCCGGGTCGAAGATGTCACCGCGGCGGGGCGCCGCACCGGCGGTGGCGACCGACTGGCCGCCGATCCAGTGAGTGATGTGCTTGCTCAAGTCCGTCTGCCTCCGAAGTCCCGGGCGGCGTCCTGCCACCGGTCCGGTCTGGCGCCGCCCGCGAGAGGGCCGGGCGACGGGAATTCACGGGGCTACCGCGCTCGTCTTCCAGTCTGGTGGCCTCCGGACCGCGGCTCAACGAACAGGCTGACGGGGATCGCGGATTCAGCCTTACAGGTCGTCCGGTCGCTCCGCCGAACGGGTGGGGCCACGGCCCTGGAGCCGGAGCCGGAGCCGGAGCACTCAGGACTCCTCGTCCTCCAGGTACGGGTCGTGCAGCCCGTCCGCCGCCTCCTGGGTCTCCAGCAGGTCCAGTCGCAGGTCCTGCGCCCAGGCCAGTGCCCACCGCTTGAGCCCGTCCACCGCGCCGGCCTCGACCCCGCGGGCACGGAACCGGCCGTCCGCCGCCTCGGCCAGTGTCTCCAACCGGTCGGCGAGCCCGCCCGGCTGGAAGTCCGGGTCCAACTCCCGGGCCAGGGCCAGCAGTTCGCCCTCACGGTAGTTGCGGGTGAGGGCGTGTACGTCGATCAGGTCGCGCGGCATGCCCCGGTCGACCAGCAGCGCGGTGGTGAGCGCCGCCGCATCCTCCAGCGCCACCACCGGCAGCACCAGCGGGGGCTCCTCCGCCTCCAGGGCGCCGAAGTCCAGCCGGACCGGCCGGTGGCCGAGCGGCTCCTTCCGCAGCTCCACCGAGTGGGACCGCCCGCCCAGCGCCAGCCGTACGGTCAGCTGTTCCAGCTGTGGCGTGCCAGGCCGCTCGGCGACCCCGCCGCCCGCCGCGCGGTACGCCTCGGTCAGTGCGGCGGCCACCTCGGGCAGGTCGGCGCCGCCGGTGGCCAGGGTGAGTCCGTCCTGCCGGCAGGCCGGGACCCCGTGGGCGCGCAGCGCGTGCCCGCCGGCCAGCGCCAGCCCGTACCGGGTGCAGACGGGCTCGGCGATGGCGGCCAGGCGCAGCTGGGCGGGGCCCGGCCGGAGGGAGGCGTCGACGGCGTGCGGGGCGGTGGTCACGCCTCCAGTCTGACCCGGGCGCCCGCCCCGCGCCCTGCCACCGCGAACCGTCCGCGCACCTCCCGCGACCCGTCCGCGCGCCGAACGCAACCCGTCCGCGAACCGAACACGACGTGACCGCGACCCGCCCGCGCTACCAGCCGCCGAGGCCGGCCGCCGCCTCGTGCAGGGCCAGCTCCAGCAGCACCGGGTCGTTGAGCCGCCCGGAGCCGTCGGGCGGCACCAGCCAGCGCACACCCCGGCTACGGCGTCCTGGGTGCGGGACGACGATCCAGGTGCCCTCCCCCGCGCAGCGCACCCCGGTGCCGACCCAGCGGGCGGCGGTGCCGACGGGCACCAGGAAGCTGACGTGCTCCCCGCCGAAGTCGGTGAGGACCGGGCCGCAGAAGCCGGTGTCCAGCACCTCCAGCGCCGGTCGCCCGAGCCGCCCGGGGACGGCGAGGACGTCCCAGCGGCGCCCGGCCGGTAGCAGGACCAGGCCCAGCCCGGTGCGTTCCCACTGCTCCCGGAAGTCCTCCGGGTCCGCTGCCACCTGGGCGAGCCAGTGCAGTCCGGTGCTCTCCATGTCGTGTCCCCGCTCCTCGCCGTTTCCTACGGTCGGACGCGGCGGGAGAACGAGACCCGCCGTCACCGAGGAGAGGCGGACGGCGGGTCCCTCTTACACGGGTCGCGGGAGATACCCCACGATCGGTGGCGGTCAGCTGTCGAAGCCGAGCCCCAGCCGGTCGAGGGTGCGCAGCCAGAGGTTGCGGTGGCCGCCGTTGCGGTCGGCGCGCTCCAGCGAGCGGGTGGTGATCTCGATCCCGGCCCAGCGCACCGGTTCGGGCGGGAACGGCAGCGGCTTGGAGCGCACCATGTCCAGCGAGGTGCGCTCGGTGCGCTCGCCGGCCAGCAGGTCGAGCATCACCTCGGCCCCGAAGCGGGTGGCGCCGACACCGAGCCCGGTGTAGCCGACGGCGTAGGCGACCTTGCCCCGGTAGGCGGTGTCGAAGAAGGCCGAGAACCGGCTGCAGGTGTCGATGGCGCCGCCCCAGGCGTTGGTGAAGCGCAGCCCCTCCAGCTGCGGGAAGCAGCGGAAGAAGTGGTTGGCCAGGGTGCGGAAGGTCTCCGGGCGCTGGTCGTACTCGTGCCGGACGTGCCCGCCGTAGTGGTAGACGGCGTCGTAGCCGCCCCAGAGGATCCGGTTGTCGGCAGACAGCCGGAAGTAGTGGAACTTGTTGGCGCTGTCGCCGAGCCCCTGCCGGCCGCGCCAGCCGATCGAGGCGAGCTGCTCGCCGCTGAGCGGCTCGGTCATCAGCGCGTAGTCGTACACCGGGACGACGTACGGACGGACGCGCTTGAGCAGGGACGGGAAGACGTTGGTGCCGAGCGCGACCCGGCGGGCGCGGACCCGGCCGTACGGGGTGCGGGCGGCCATGCCGCTGCCGTGCTCGCGCAGCTCGGTGGCCCGGGTGTGCTCGAAGATCCGGACGCCCAGGCCCAGGCAGGCCTCCTTGAGGCCCCAGGCGAGCTTGGCGGGGTGGACCATCGCCACCCCGTCCTTGTCCCAGAGGCCGCCGAGGAAGGTCGGCGAGTTCACCTCGGCGCGCAGCTGGTCGGCGTCCAGGACGGTGAGGTCGAAGCCGTAGCGGGCGACGGCCTCGGCGACCTCGTGCAGTTCCTCGACCTGGTGCGGCTGGGTGGCGACGTCGATCTCGCCGGTGCGCTCCCACTCGGCGTCGATGCCGTAGCGCTTGAGGGTGGCCTCGATGCCGTCCAGGTTGGCGGCGCCGAGGCGTTCCAGTTGGGCGAGTTCGGAGGGCCAGCGCTCCAGGCCGTTGCCGAAGCCGTGGGTGAGGCTGGCCGCGCAGAATCCGCCGTTGCGCCCGGACGCGGCCCACCCGACCTCGTGGCCCTCGACCAGGACGACGTCCAGCGAGGGGTCGCGCTCCTTGGCGATGAGCGCGGTCCACAGTCCGGAGTAGCCGCCGCCGACGACCAGCAGGTCGCAGGTGGTGTCGCCGACCAGGGCGGGCAGCGCCGCGGGCCGGCCGGGGTCCTCCAGCCAGAAGGGGGTGGGCCTGGCGTCACTGAGCGCGCGGGCGGAGTCCATGCATTATCAGCCACTTTCCACGAATAGGTGATGTACGTACCACCGCTGACCGACCGTACGTCAGGCGGTGGCCTTGCGGCGGTTGCCGAGCCACTGGCCGGCCACGGTCAGCGCGACCGCGGCCACGAACATCGCGGTGCCGATGACGTTCACCTGCACCGGGATGCCGCGCTGCGAGGCGCCCCAGACGAACATCGGGAAGGTGACCGTGGTCGGGCCCGAGTTGAACTGGGTGATGATGAAGTCGTCGAAGGAGAGCGCGAAGCTGAGCAGCGCGCCGGCGGCGATGCCGGGGGCGGCCAGCGGGAGGGTGACCCGCAGGAAGGTCTGGACGGGGGTCGCGTAGAGGTCCTGGGCGGCCTGTTCGAGCCTCGGGTCCATGCTCATCACGCGCGCCTTGACCGCCGTCACGACGAAGCTCAGGCAGAACATGATGTGGGCGATGAGGATGGTGGTGAAGCCGAAGGGGATGCGCATGTTGAGGAACAGCGTCCCCAGCGAGGCGGCCATGACGACTTCGGGCATGGCCATCGGCAGGAAGATCATCGCGGTGGTGGCCGAGCGGCCGCGGAAGCGGTAGCGGGCCAGCGCGAAGGCGACCATGGTGCCGAGCACGGTGGCGCCGATGGTGGCGAGCACCGCGATCTGCAGGCTGAGCGAGAGCGACTGGCACATGTCGGCCACGCCGCAGGGGTTGGTCCAGGCGTCGGTGGAGAACTCGTTCCACTCGTAGTTGAACTTGCCGACCGGCTTGTTGAACGAGAAGGCCAGCACGACCAGGTTGGGCAGCACCAGGTAGGCCAGGGCCAACAGGCCGGCCAGGACCACCAGGTGGGCGCGGACCCACTTGAGGATGCGGGACATCAGACCAGTTCCTCCGTCCCGGCCTTGCGCATGTAGACCGTCACCATGCCCAGGATCAGGGCCATCAGGATGAAGCTCAGCGCTGCCGCCGTGGGGTAGTCGAGCACGTTCAGGAACTGCTTCTGGATGCCGTTGCCGACCATCTGCTCGCTCGGCGAGCCGAGCAGCTGGGCGTTGATGTAGTCGCCGGAGGCGGGGATGAAGGTGAGCAGGGTGCCCGCGACCACGCCCGGCAGCGAGATCGGGAAGGTGACCTTGCGGAAGGTGGTGAACGGCCGGGCGTAGAGGTCGCCGGCCGCCTCGTGCAGCCGGGGGTCGATCCGCTCCAGCGAGGTGTACAGCGGGAGGATCATGAACGGCAGGAAGTTGTAGGTGAGGCCGCAGACCACGGCCAGCGGGGTGGCGAGCACCCGGTCGCCGGAGGTGAGCCCGACGGCGTTGGTGACGTCCAGGACGTGCAGGGTGTTGAGCGCGCCGACCACCGGTCCGCCGTCGGACAGGATGGTCTTCCAGGCCAGCGTGCGGATCAGGAAGCTGGTGAAGAACGGCGCGATGACCAGGATCAGGATGACGTTGCGCCAGCGCCGGCTCGCCTTGAAGGCGATGGTGTACGCCAGCGGGTAGCCGATGACCAGGCAGAGCACGGTGGCGATGGCCGCGTAGGAGAACGAGCGGACGAAGTGCCACTTGTACTCGACCAGGGCGTCCCAGTAGGTGGCGAAGTGCCAGGTGACCTTGAAGCCCGACTCCAGCGAGCCGGTCTGCAGCGAGGTGGACGCCTGGTAGACCATCGGCACGGCGAAGAAGACGACCAGCCAGGCGATGCCGGGCAGCAGCAGCCAGTACGGGGTGAGCTTGCGCTTCGGCTTCGGCGCGGGCTCGCCGAGCGGGATGACCTGGGGGGCGGCCGCCGGGGTGGTGGTGGTCATGCGGCCTCCTCCGCGGTGCCCGCGTCGATCGCCTGCGCGGCGTCCAGGGCGAAGGAGTGCGCCGGGTTCCAGTGCAGCTGCACGGGGGCGCCGGGGACGATCCGGGCGTCGCGCTCCATGTTCTGCTCGAAGACGGTGACCTCCTGGCCGCTGTCGGTGCGCACCACGTACTGGGTGGAGACGCCGATGAAGCTGGAGTCGAGCACCGTGCCGGCGAGCCGGTTGCGGCCCTCGGCGACCGTCTCGGAGGCGTGGCTGATGGTGATCTTCTCCGGGCGCACGCCCAGGTGGACCAGCTTGGCCTCGGTGGCGCAGCGCGCCTTCGGCACCGCGAGCCGGCTGCCGGCCACGGTGAGCAGCAGGTCCTCGCCCGCGCCGCCGGTGACCTCGGCGGGCAGTAGGTTGGACTGGCCGAGGAAGTTGGCCACGAAGGTGGTGCCGGGGTTCTCGTACAGGTCGGCGGGCGCGCCGAGCTGCTCGACCCGGCCGCCGTTCATCACCGCGATGGTGTCGGCCATCGTCATGGCCTCCTCCTGGTCGTGGGTGACGTGCACGAAGGTGATGCCGACCTCGGTCTGGATCCGCTTGAGCTCCAGCTGCATCTGGCGGCGCAGCTTGAGGTCGAGGGCGCCGAGCGGCTCGTCCAGCAGCAGCACCTGGGGGTGGTTGATCAGGGCGCGGGCGACCGCGACGCGCTGCTGCTGGCCGCCGGAGAGCTGGTGCGGCTTGCGCCGGGCGTACTGGCCGAGTTCGACCAGTTCCAGCATCGACTCGACCTGCTTCTTCACGTCCTTCTTGCCGCGCCGGCGCAGGCCGAAGGCGACGTTCTCGAAGATGTCCAGGTGCGGGAAGAGCGCGTAGCTCTGGAAGACGGTGTTGACCGGGCGCTTGTACGGGGGCAGCGCGGTGACGTCCTGGCCGCCGATCAGGACGGTGCCGCTGGTGGGCTCCTCCAGGCCGGCGATCATGCGCAGGGTGGTGGTCTTGCCGCAGCCGGAGGCGCCGAGCAGGGCGAAGAAGGAGCCCTGGGGGACGGTCAGGTCGAGCGGGTGGACGGCGGTGAAGGAGCCGTAGGTCTTGCCGATGCCGGTGAGGCGGACGTCGCCGCCGGCCGCGGCGCGCAGCTGGTCTGTCATGGGTGTCTTCCTGGGTCTTTCTGCCGGGGGTGGGGGTCAGGCGCCGATGAGCTTGGAGAACTTCTGCTCGAAGTCGCTCTCCTCGCCCTCGGTGAGGGTGCGGAACACGTGCGCCTTGGCCGCCATCTCGGGGGTGGGTACGACCAGCGGGTTGGCCGCGCTGTCCGGGGCGAGGGCGGCGAGCTCCTCCTTCATCCCGGTGACGGCGGAGACGAAGCCGATGCCCGCGACCAGCTGCGCCGCGATCTTCGGCTGATAGTAGAAGTCGATCAGCTTCTCCGCGTTCGTCTTGTGCCGCGCCTTGGCCGGGACCAGCATGTTGTCGGTCGAGGCGAGGTAGCCCTTCTCCGGGATGACGAACTCGATGTCCGGGTTGTCGGCGCGCAGTTGGATCAGGTCGCCGCCCCAGGCGACGCAGGCGGCGATGTCCCCGGAGGACAGCTCCTGGCCGTAGTCGTTGCCGGTGAAGCGGCGGATCTGCTTGTTGTCCACGGCCTTCTGCATCCGGGCGATCGCACCGGCGTAGTCGTCGGCGGTGAACTTCGCCGGGTCCTTGTCCATGTCGAGCAGGACCATCCCGATGCTGTCGCGCATCTCGGAGAGGAAGGTGACCCGGCCCTTGAGCTCGGGGTCCTCCAGCAGCTGGGAGACGCTGGTGACCTCCTTGCCCTTGGTCGCCTTCCGGTTGTAGGCGATGACGGTCTGGATCCCGGCCCAGGGGTAGGTGTAGAGCCGCCCCGGGTCCCAGTCGGGGGCACGGAAGCGGGCCTCGACGTTGGTGATCGCGGTGGTGACGTTCGCCGGGTCGAGCTTCTGCGCCCAGCCGAGCCGGATCAGCCGGGCGGCCATCCAGTCGGTGAGCACCACCAGGTCGCGGCCGGTGTCCTGGCCGGCCGCCAGCTGCGGCTTGACCTTGCCGAAGAACTCGACGTTGTCGTTGACGTCCTCGTTGTACCTGACCTTGATGCCGGTGGCCGCGGTGAAGGTGTCCAGGGTGCCGTGCTTCTGCTTGTCCTTCTCGTCGGTGTCGATGTACAGCGGCCAGTTGGAGAAGTCGACCTCCTTCTCGCCCCCCGAGTGGTCCTCGGCGGCGTTGGCGGTCGAGTCACCGGTCGCCCTGGGGGCGGCCGGGATGCCGCAGGCGGCCAGGGTGCCCGCCCCGGCGGTCAGGGCGGCGGCGCGCAGCAGGGTACGGCGGCCGACCGCGGCCCGACCGCTGGTCAGACTGCGTTCCCAGGCCCTGCGGACCGGTTCGGGCAGACCGTCGGTGAGCTCGTTGAACGCCTTGAACGCCATGGAACGGGCCTCCTGGGGGGGACGGCGGGTGCGTGGGGGGAGCACCTGGCCTGAGGGGGGGTTATCGGTCTCCGAAGACGGTGCGGTGCCAGTCCTTGCGGGCCACCGCGGTGGTGTCGAACATGACGTGCTTGACCTGGGTGTACTCGTCCAGCGAGTACTGGGACATGTCCTTGCCGTAGCCGGACGCCTTGTAGCCGCCGTGCGGCATCTCGCTGATGATCGGGATGTGGTCGTTGACCCAGACGCACCCGGCGGCGATCTCCCGGGTGGCGCGCAGCGAGCGGTGCACGTTGCCCGTCCAGGCGGAGGCGGCCAGGCCGTACGGGGTGTCGTTGGCGAGCCGCAGGCCCTCGTCGTCGCCGTCGAAGGGCAGCACCACCAGCACCGGGCCGAAGACCTCGCCCTGGACCACCTCGCTGTCCTGGGCCGCGCCGGTGATCAGGGTCGGCGCGTAGTAGGCGCCCCGGGTGAGGTCGTGGCCGTCGTGGCCCCGGTCCGGCGCGGGGCCGCCGGTGACGACGGTGGCGTAGGAGCGGGCGCGCTCGACGAACCCGGCCACCCGGTCCCGGTGGGCGAAGGAGACCAGCGGGCCGAGGTCGGTGTGCGGGTTGCGGGGGTCGCCGATCCGGACGGCCGCGAAGAGCTCGGCGACGCCGGCCACGAAGGCGTCGTAGAGCGGGCGCTGGACGTACGCACGGGTGGCGGCGGTGCAGTCCTGGCCGCCGTTGATCAGCGAGGCGGCGACGGCGCCGTGCACCGCGGCGTCCAGGTCGGCGTCGTCGAAGACCACGAACGGGGCCTTGCCGCCGAGCTCCAGGTGGGTGCGCTTGACGCTCGCGGTGGCGAGTTCGGCGACCCGCTTGCCGACGGCGGTGGAGCCGGTGAAGGAGACCATCGCGACCCCGGGGTGGGCGACCAGGTGCTCGCCGGCGGTGCGCCCGGCGCCGGTGACCACGTTGACCACGCCGTCCGGGATGCCCGCCTCGGTGCAGGCCCGGGCGAACATCACCGAGGTCAGCGGGGTCAGCTCGGCCGGCTTGAGGACGATGGTGTTGCCCGCCGCGATCGCCGGGAGGATCTTCCAGGCGGCCATCTGCAGCGGGTAGTTCCACGGCGAGATCGAGCCGACCACGCCGATCGCCTCGCGCCGGACGTAGGAGGTGTGGTCGCCGGAGTACTCCCCGGCCGCCTTGCCCTCCAGGTTGCGGGCGGCGCCGGCGAAGAACGCGGCGTTGTCGACGGTGCCGGGGACGTCGAACTCGGTGGCCAGCTTGACCGGCTTGCCGGTCTGCGCGGTCTCCACCCGGGCCAGGTCGTCGGCGGTCGCGCCCAGGACGGCGGCCAGCCGGGTGAGCGCCTCGGACCGGGCCCCCGGGGTGGCGGAGGACCAACCGGGCAGGGCGGCCCGCGCGGCGGTGACGGCGGCGTCCACGTCCCCGGCGGTGGCCAGCGCGACCTCTTCGACCACCGTGCCGTCGGCGGGGTTGACGACCTGGAAGGGCTCGCCGCTCCCCCGGGCCTGCCGGCCCGCGATGTACTGGGCGCCCGCGCCGAAGTCGGTCAGGTCCATCTGGGTTCCTCCAAGTGCCGGCGGTTCGACCGCGCTGCGGCGAAACGCTTCCGCGGTGGGGGTCTGCGGTCCCGCTGACCTTGCCAACTGCGGGGTTGACGTGACAAGGGTCACTTCGACAGGCTCGCCATGAAGGGCCTTACAGAGTGCAAGGCTCTTCATAGGGCAACAGGTCGTCGCGACGATGCATGATTCACCTGACACTCTGTCCCCTCCACCCCCTCCCCTCCCACCTCCCCCGCCCTGGAGGCCCGCGATGCTCCCCACCGTCGCCCGCGTGCTCGACCTGGAGGTGATGCGGCGCGGCCTGCCCCAGGTGGTGGCCGGCGCCGACCACCTGGAGCGACCGGTCCGCTGGGTGCACGTCAGCGAGCTGCCCGACGTCGCCGGCGTGCTGCAGGGCGGCGAACTGGTGCTGACCACCGGCATCGCGCTGCCCGAGGACCGCGAGGGCCTGGCCCGCTACGTCCGCGACCTGGACGAGGTCGGCGTGGCCGGCCTGGTGGTCGAGTTCGGCCGGCGCTACTTCGACTCGCTCCCGCGCGCCCTGGTGCACGCCGCCGAGCAGCGCGGACTGCCGCTGATCGCGCTCCGCCGCGAGGTGCGCTTCGTCGCCGTCACCGAGGCCGTGCACGCCCTGGTGGTGAACGCCCAGCTGGAGCAGCTGCGGCTCTCCGAGTCGGTCCACCAGGTGTTCAACGAGCTGGTGGTCGAGGGCGCCGAGCCGCCCGAGGTGATCCGCCAGGTGGCCCGGATGGCGGGCGCGCCGGTCGTCCTGGAGAACCTGGCCCACCAGGTGCTCGCCCACGACAGCGCCGGACGCCCCGAGGCCGAGCTGCTGGAGGACTGGGAGCGCCGCTCGCGCGGGGTCCGCCCGCCCGGCCGTACCGGCCACGACCCGCGCAGCGGCTGGCTGGTGACCACCGTCGGCGCCCGCGGCCAGGACTGGGGCCGGCTGGTCCTGGTGCTGGAGCCGGGCCCGCGGCCGGAGGGCGAGGCCCACCCGCACGCCATGCTGCTGGAGCGCGGCGCCTCCGCGCTGGCGCTCAACCGGCTGGTGGTGCGCGACCGGGAGAGCCTGGAGCGGCAGACCCACCGCACCCTGCTCTCCGGCATCCTCACCCACGCGCTGACCGTCTCCGAGGTGGCCCTGCGCGCCCAGGCGCTCGGCGTCCCGCTGGACGGCCGACGGCTGGTCGGCGTGGTGCTGCGCCAGCGCCGCGGGCCGATCCCGGCCGCGCTGGAGGCCCAGGCCCGGCTGCGCGACTTCACCGAGCTGGCGGCCGGCGCGGTGCGGGCCAGCCGGCTCTCCGCCCTGGTCGGCGCGCTGGACGACGAGGGCGTCGGCCTGCTGATCGCGCTCGGCGCCCAGCAGGACGAGCACTCCGCGCTGGAGGCCTTCTCGGCCACCCTGCGCCGGATGTCCGCCGAGTCGGGCCGGGAGCCGGCCGACACCCCGGGGCCGGTCGTCGCGGTCGGCTCCTCGGTCGGCTCGGTCCGCGACGCCCGGCGCACCCTGCTGGAGGCCGCCCAGGTCGCCGACGCGGCCCTGCACGACGCGCCCGGCGGGGGCCGGACCGCCTCCTACTACCGGCTGCCGGACGTCCGGCTGCGCGGCCTGCTCCACCTGCTGCGCGACGACGCCCGCCTGCAGACGTACGTGGAACGGGAGTTGGGCCCGCTGCTGGCCCACGACGCCGAGCACAACGGCCAGTTGGTGCAGATGCTGCGGATCTACCTGGAGCAGGGCCGGAACAAGTCGGCGGCGGCCGACGCCGCGCACCTGTCCCGGCCGTCCTTCTACGACCGGCTGCACAAGGTCGAGCGGATCCTGGGCGTCGACCTGGACCAGGTGGAGTCCTGCCTCTCCCTGCACGTGGCGCTGCTCGCGCTGGACGCCGTGCGCCGGTAGCGCCGGGGCGGGCGGGTAGGGCCGGGCCGGGCGGGCGCGCCGGGCGGACGGACCGGGGCGGGGCCCCGCGCGGGGTCACACCCCGGTGATGCGCCCCCAGACCTTGTGCAGCTCCGGCCGCTCGGCCGAGGTGACGTCCCGCATGCTGTGCAGCCGGGCGCGCATCTCCTCGGTCGGGAACACCAGCGGGTTCTCGGCGAGTTCGGCCTTGTCCTTGTCCCCGCTGTCCGCCAGCACCTCGCGGGCGGCCGGCACCGGGCAGATGTACTGGACGGCCGCGGCGAGTTCGGCGGCCACCTCGGGCTGGTAGTAGTAGTCGACCAGCAGTTCGGCGTTGCGCTTGTGGACCGCCCGGTTGGGGATCATCAGGCTCTCCGCCCACAGCTCGCCGCCCTCCTCCGGCACCACGAATGCGATGTCGGGGTTCTCGGCGGTGAGCTGGACGGCGTCGCCGGAGTAGGCCTGGCAGGCGATCGCGGCGCCGGAGGCGAGGTCGCTGGTGTAGTCGTTGCCGGTGAAGCGGCGCACGTGCCCGCTGTCGACCATCTTCTGCACCAGGTCCATCGCCTTGTGCGCGTCGTCGTCCCCGAACCGCGCGATGTCCGCGCCCTGGGAGAGCATCAGCAGCCCGAGCGCCTCGTCCAGCCCGGCGAACAGCGTGATCCGGCCCTTGAGGTCGGGCGCCCAGAGGTCGGCGGTGGACCTGAGCTCCCGGCCCAGCGCCTTGCGGTTGTACGCGATGCCGGTGATCCCGGACTGCCAGGGCACGCTGCGCCGGCGCCCCGGGTCGAAGACCGGGTTCGCCAGCTGCGGGTCCAGGTTGGCGGTGACGTTGGGCAGGTTGGCCCGGTCCATCGCCTGCACCCAGCCCAGCGAGACGTACCGCCCGGCCATCCAGTCGCTGATCACCATCAGGTCCCGGCCCGGGTCGGCGCCCTGGGTGAGCACCGGGCTGATCTTGCCGAAGAACTCGTCGTTGTCGTTGATGTCCTCGGTGTAGGTGACCGCGATCCCGGTCTTCTCGCTGAACGCGTCCAGGGTCGGGCGCTTCCCCTGGTCGTCGGTGTCGATGTACTGCGTCCAGTTGGAGAAGTTCAGCCGCTTGTCGTGCTCCGAGCGGTCCGGCGCCGAGCGGCGGTCCTCGGCGACGTACGCGGACGGGATGCCGCAGCCGGTCAGCGTGCCGGCGCCGAGCAGCGCGGCCCCGCCGAGGACGGAACGCCGGCGCAGGCGCGCCGGGCCCTGCGGGCGGTCGGCGGGGGATCGGCGGGTCGGGGTGGAGCTGCGGGACATGTGGAGGCCTTCCGGAGCGTGGCACGGCCCCGGGAACACGCGGGTGCGCCCGGGGCCGTCCTGGTAGGTACGTCAGACGGTGTGCGCGTCGGCCACCGACAGCGCCTCGTCCAGGACCGCGAGGCCGGCCTTGGCCTCCTCCTCGGTGACGGTGCACGGCGGGACGACGTGGAAGCGGTTCATGTTGACGAACGGCCAGAGCCCGCGCTGCTTGCAGGCGGCGGCCAGCTCGGCCATCGGCGCGTTGGCGGCGCCCGCGGCGTTGTAGGGGACGAGCGGCTCCCGGGTCTCCCGGTCCTTCACCAGGTCGAGTGCCCAGAACACGCCGAGGCCGCGCACCTCGCCGATCGAGGGGTGCCGCTCAGCCAGCTCGCGCAGGCCGGGGCCGAGCACCGTCTCGCCGATGTGCTTGGCGTTCTCGACGATGCCCTCCTCCGCCATGGCGTTGATGGTGGCCACTGCCGAGGCGCAGGCCAGCGGGTGCCCCGAGTAGGTGAGCCCGCCGGGGAACGGCCGCTCGGCGAAGGTGGCGGCGATCTCGGCGTTGATCGCCACACCGCCCAGCGGGACGTAGCCGGAGTTGACGCCCTTGGCGAAGGTCATCAGGTCCGGCACCACGCCCCAGTGGTCGGCGGCGAACCACTCGCCGGTGCGGCCGAAGCCGGCCATCACCTCGTCCAGGACGAACACGATCCCGTGGCGGTCGCAGATCTCCCGCACCCCGGCCAGGTAGCCCGGCGGCGGGATCAGGATGCCGGCGGTGCCGACCACCGTCTCCAGGATGACCGCGGCCACCGTGCCCGGTCCCTCGAAGGCGATCACCTGCTCCAGGTGCGCCAGCGCGCGCTCGCACTCCTGCGCCTCGTCCTCGGCGTGGAAGTTGGAGCGGTAGGCGTACGGGCCCCAGAAGTGCACCACGCCGGAGACGCCGGTCTCGTTGGCCCAGCGCCGCGGGTCGCCGGTGAGGGCGATCGCGTTGGCGGTGGCGCCGTGGTACGAGCGGTAGGTGGAGAGCACCTTCTGCCGGCCGGTGTGCAGCCGGGCCATCCGGATGGCGTTCTCGACCGCCTCGGCGCCGCCGTTGGTGAAGAAGATCTTGTCCAGGTCGCCCGGGGTGCGCTCGGCGATCAGCCGGGCCGCCTCGCTGCGCGCCTCGACCGCGAAGCCGGGGGCGAGCGTGCAGAGCTTCGCCGCCTGCTCCTGGATCGCGGCGACCACCTTCGGGTGCTGGTGCCCGATGTTGGTGTTCACCAGCTGCGAGGAGAAGTCGAGGTAGCGGTTGCCGTCGTAGTCCCAGAAGTACGAGCCCTCGGCGCCGGCCACCGCGAGGGGGTCGATCAGCGCCTGGGCGGACCACGAGTGGAAGACGTGCGCGCGGTCGGCGGCCTTGACCGCCTTTCCGGCGGCTGAGTCAGCGGTGGGGATGCTCATGCCGGTAAGGCTAGGGCCGAGCGCCTCCGAAGTGCAGTTTCATCCTGTCAGCCGGACGCACGACCCGCCGACAGGGTGCAAAGCGACAGGGCCCGGGTCGAAAAGACCCGGGCCCCTTGTCAGTTCAACTGATTGATCAGATCGCCGTCATGACGTGCTTGACTCGCGTGTAGTCCTCGAAGCCGTACGCCGACAGGTCCTTGCCGTAGCCGGACTTCTTGAAGCCGCCGTGCGGCATCTCGGCGACCAGCGGGATGTGGGTGTTGATCCAGACGCAGCCGAAGTCCAGGCGGCGGGACATCCGCATGGCGCGGGCGTGGTCCTTGGTCCAGACCGAGGAGGCCAGCGCGAACTCGACGCCGTTGGCGTACTCGACGGCCTGCTCCTCGTCGGTGAACTTCTGCACGGTGATGACCGGGCCGAAGACCTCGTTCTGGATGATCTCGTCGTCCTGCTGCAGGCCGGAGACGACGGTCGGGGCGTAGAAGTAGCCCTTGTCGCCGACCCGGTGGCCACCGGCCTCGACCTTGGCGTGGGCGGGCAGCCGCTCGATGAAGCCGGCCACCTGCTTGAGCTGGTTGGCGTTGTTCAGCGGGCCGTAGAGCACGTCCTCGTCGTCCACGCCGCCGGTCTTGGTCTCGGCCGCGGCCTTGGCCAGCGCCTCGACGAAGGCGTCGTGGATCGACTCGTGCACCAGCACACGGGTGGCGGCGGTGCAGTCCTGGCCGGCGTTGAAGTAGCCGGCCACCGAGATGCCCTCGACGGCCTCGGCGATGTCGGCGTCCTCGAACACCACGACCGGGGCCTTGCCGCCCAGCTCCAGGTGGACCCGCTTGACGTCCTTGGAGGCCGACTCGGCGACCTGGATGCCGGCCCGCACCGAACCGGTGATGGAGGCCATCGCCGGGGTCCGGTGCTCGACCATCAGCTTGCCGGTCTCGCGGTCGCCGCAGATGACGTTGAAGACGCCGGCCGGCAGCTCCAGGTCCTTGAGGATGCCGCCGATGATGTCGGCCAGCAGCACGGTGGAGGCCGGGGTGGTGTCCGAGGGCTTGAGGACCACGGTGTTGCCCGCGGCGATGGCCGGGGCGAACTTCCAGACCGCCATCATCATCGGGTAGTTCCACGGCGCGACCTGGGCACAGACGCCGACCGGCTCGCGGCGGATGATCGAGGTCATGCCGTCCATGTACTCGCCGGCGGCCTTGCCCTCCAGCAGCCGGGCGGCACCGGCGAAGAAGCGGATCTGGTCCACCATCGGGCCGATCTCCTCGGAGAGGGTCAGCGCGCGGGGCTTGCCGGTGTTGCGCACCTCGGCGTCGACGATCTCGTCGGCCCGGGCCTCGACCGCGTCGGCGATCTTGAGCAGCAGCTTCTGCCGGGTGCTCGGGGTGGCGTCGCGCCAGACCGGGAAGGCGGCGGCGGCCGAGGCCATGGCCGCGTCCACGTCAGCGGCACCGGACAGCGGCGAGGTCGCGTAGACCTCGCCCGTGGTCGGGTCGACGATGTCGAGCGTGCGGCCGTCAGCCGCGTCGACGAACTCACCGTTGATGTAGTTGCGCAGCGTGCGAAGGTCGCTCACGGGTCTCTCCTCGGTCTGGGCCTGCGGCGTTGCAGATTCCGGCGCCATGGTACGTCGACGGATCCGGCCTACGAAGGGTGCCGAGTGGCCCGGCCGGGAGCGGCACGGTCCACTGGTGGCGGAATGCGCGCCGCCCTGCGGGGGCGCGCGCGTACCGTGCCAGAGTAGCCGCAGGACTGCCGGGATCGACAGGCGTGGTGCGCGTACACGATGAAATCCGCATGGGTTTTCCAGAAGCACGACGAAATCAGCAGCTTCCACGCTTGCGAACAGGGGAACGATCAGGCACAGTGGCGGCGTGGCCAACCGCGACCGGAACGCGAGTGTTCCCCTCGACGCCGCCTCCAAGGCGATCATCGAGCAGCTCCAGGAGGACGGGCGCCGCCCGTACGCCGCCATCGGCAAGGCCGTCGGCCTGTCCGAGGCAGCCGTACGGCAGCGCGTCCAGAAGCTGCTCGACCAAGGCGTGATGCAGATCGTCGCCGTCACGGACCCGCTCACCGTCGGCTTCACCCGCCAGGCGATGGTCGGCATCCGGGTCGAGGGCGACATCGAGCCCGTCGCCGACGCGCTGGCCGCCCTCGACGAGGTCGACTACGTCGTCTGCACCGCAGGCTCGTTCGACCTCCTGGCCGAACTGGTCTGCGAGGACGACGAGCACCTGCTCGAAATGATCAACAAGCGCATCCGCGCGCTTCCCGGCGTGCGGAGCACCGAGAGCTTCGTTTACCTGAAACTCCGGAAACAGACCTACACCTGGGGCACCCGATGACAGCCGACCCGGCGCAGAAGGACCTTTCCAAGACCGCCTACGACCACCTGTGGATGCACTTCACCCGCATGTCGTCGTACGAGAACTCCCCCGTGCCGACCATCGTCAAGGGCGAGGGCACGTACATCTGGGACGACAAGGGCCGGAAGTACATCGACGGCCTGGCCGGCCTGTTCGTCGTGCAGGCCGGTCACGGCCGCACCGAGCTCGCCGAGGTCGCCGCCAAGCAGGCCAAGGAACTCGCGTTCTTCCCGATCTGGAGCTACGCGCACCCCAAGGCCGTCGAGCTGGCCGAGCGCCTGGCCAACTACGCCCCGGGCGACCTCAACAAGGTCTTCTTCTCCACCGGTGGCGGCGAGGCCGTCGAGACCGCCTGGAAGCTCGCCAAGCAGTACTTCAAGCTGATCGGCAAGCCGACCAAGTACAAGGTCATCTCCCGCGCCATCGCCTACCACGGCACCCCCCAGGGCGCGCTGTCCATCACCGGCCTGCCGGGCCTCAAGGCCCCGTTCGAGCCGCTGGTGCCGGGCACCCACAAGGCCCCGAACACCAACATCTACCGCGCCCCGCACTACCTCGAGGGCCCCGACGGCACCGTCGACCCCGAGGCGTACGGCCGCTGGTGCGCCGACCAGGTCGAGGAGGCCATCCTCTTCGAGGGCCCCGAGACCGTCGCCGCAGTCTTCGTCGAGCCGGTGCAGAACGCCGGCGGCTGCTTCCCGCCGCCGCCCGGGTACTTCCAGCGCCTGCGCGAGATCTGCGACCGCCACGACGTGCTGCTGGTCTCGGACGAGGTCATCTGCGCCTTCGGCCGCCTCGGCACCATGTTCGGCGCCGACAAGTTCGGCTACGTGCCGGACATGATCACCTGCGCCAAGGGCATGACCTCGGGCTACTCCCCGATCGGCGCCACGATCATCTCGGACCGCATCGCCGAGCCGTTCTACAAGGGTGACAACACCTTCCTGCACGGCTACACCTTCGCCGGCCACCCGGTCTCCTCCGCCGTGGCGCTCGCCAACCTCGACATCTTCGAGCGCGAGGGCCTCAACCAGCACGTGCTCGACAACGAGTCGCGCTTCCTGGGCACCCTGAGCAAGCTGCGCGACCTGCCGATCGTCGGCGACGTCCGCGGCAACGGGTACTTCTACGGCATCGAGCTCGTCAAGGACAAGGTCACCAAGGAGAGCTTCAACGACGAGGAGACCGAGCGCGTGCTCTACGGCTTCCTGTCGAAGGCCCTCTTCGACAACGGCCTGTACTGCCGCGCCGACGACCGTGGCGACCCGGTCGTCCAGCTGGCCCCGCCGCTGATCTCCGACCAGTCGACCTTCGACGAGATCGAGCAGATCCTGCGGACCAGCCTCACCGACGCGTGGGCGAAGCTCTGATCCCCTGAGCCCTCCTCCCCACCCTCCGCCGAAGGGCGGCCCCGCACCCGCGGGGCCGCCCTTCGGCGTTCACGCAACGCCACGGAACATCACAGTCGTACGACCAAACATGCCTGAATGCGGGTGATTTGCCCGTGATGGACCAGAGCGCCGCAACCGCGACCGGCCCCGGTCGTTCTAATCTGACGACTGTCATATCCCTGCGGCCACCCAGGATGGAACCTCATGTCAGCGGCACCGCCTGACAACGACGTGCTGTGGGCCCGAGGGATCGTCAAGTCCCACGACGGCACCCCCGCCCTGCGCGGCATCTCCATCGGCGTCCGCGAGGGCGAGGTGCTCGCCGTCACCGGCCCGCGCGGCTGCGGCAAGAGCACCCTGCTCGGCTGCCTCTCCGCCCAGCTCCCGGTCGACGAGGGCGAGGTCTGGTTCAACAGCTCCCCCGTCCACACCCTCGGCCGCGCCGGACGCGAACGGCTGCGCCGCGACCGCTTCGGCTTCGTCGGCTCCGAACCCCACCTGGTGCCCGAGCTCAGCGCCCGCGAGAACGTCGCCCTGCCGCTGCTGCTCGCCGGTGCCGGCAACAAGGCCGCCTACACCGCCGCCGACGAGTGGCTGGAGCGCCTGGACGTCGGCGAGATCGGCCGTCGGCGCCCCGACCGGCTGGTCCAGAGCCAGCGCCAGCGGATCGCCGTCGCCCGCGCCCTCGCCCCGCTGCCGCCCGTCGTCTTCGCCGACGACCCCACCGCCCCGCTGCACCGCGAGGCCGCCGACCAGGTCCTGCGGATACTGACCAGCGCGGCCCGCTCGCACCAGCTCACCCTCGTCCTGGCCACCCACGACCCCGAGCTCGTCCGGTTCGCGGACCGCTCCGTCGCCCTCGTCGACGGTCGGCTCACCGCCCCCGCCGCCCCCGTCCCGCGCGGCGCCGCCGCCCCGGGCACGACCGGTGCCTCCGCCGTCACCGCCACCCGCCGCTGACCGCCACCAGTCGCTGACAGAGCCGAGCCGCTGAAAGAGTCGACGTGTTCTACCTCCGTCTGGCCCGGGGCTACCGGGTGCCCGACCTCGGCCGCTGGCTGCTCACCGCCCTGGCGGCCGCCGTCGTCGCCGCCTTCCTGTTGCGCTCCCTCGGCCGCGCGCTGAGCGACCCGCTCGGCGGCGCCGACGCGCTGGCGCGGCTGCTCTGGTGCCTGCCGCCGCTCGCCGCCGTCGCCTGGTTCGCGGCCGTCGCCGCCCGCTCGGTGCCCGCCCGACGGCCCGAGCGGATCGCCGGCCTCACCGCCGCCGGAGCCGGCTCCCGCCGGATCCGCACCCTGATCGCCGGTGAGGTCGCCCTCGCCTGCACCCTCGGCAGCGTGCTCACCCTGCTGCTCTTCCTGGTGCTGCGCAACGACATCGCCGGCCCCTCGCTCGCCCCCGACCTCGGCATGGGCGTGCCGCTGCCCGCCGCCGCGCCGGTCACCCTGCTCGCCCTGGTCCCGCTCACCGCCGGTCTCGCCGCCGCCTTCTCGGTGCCCGTCGCCGAGACCCTGCCCGGCGGCCGCACCCGCGGCCGGACCGACTTCGGCCCGCTGCGGATCGCCGTACCGGTCGGACTGGTGGTGATCGGCGCCGCGCTCGAACTCATCGCCCTGCGGCCCGGCGCCCCCGCCGACGGCCGTCCGATCCACCTGCCCGCCGGACTCGGCACCACCAGCACCGCCGCCCTCGGCGGCTGGGCCGGCGGCGCGCTCGGCCTCGCCCTGCTCACCGGCCCGCTGCTCGCCTGGACCGGACGGCTGCTCGCCCTCGGCCGGCCCACCCCGCTGCGGCTGCTCGCCGGACGCGGCCTCACCGCCCAGGCCCGTCGGCTCGGACCGCCGCTGGCCGTACTCACCCTGGTCGTCGCCCTGGTGCTGACCACCGTCCGCTACTGGATCGGCACCCCCGACAGCGCCGACGCGCTGCCCGCCGTCGAGGCCTGCCTGGTGCTCGGCTGCACGGTCGCCGCGGTGGTCGCCCGGCTCGCCGAGGTCCGTACCGACCGCCGGGAGATCACCGAGGCACTGCTGCGCCTCGGTGCCTCGCCCCGACTGCTGTTCGGCGCGGTCGCCCTGCGCACCCTCGCGGTGGGCACCACGCTGCTGCTGACCGGCGGGGCGACCGCCGCGCTGGCGGCCGCCGGACTGCGCTGAGGACCCCGGCAGGAGAGCCTGCCGGGGTCCTCAGTACGCCGCTACCGCGGTACTCAGCCCGCCGCGGCGAGCTGGCCGCAGGCGCCGTCGATCTCCTGGCCGCGGGTGTCGCGGACGGTGGTCGGCACGCCGTGCGACTGGAGCCGGCGGACGAACTCGCGCTCGTCCTCGGGCCGGGAGGCGGTCCACTTGGACCCCGGGGTCGGGTTCAGCGGGATCAGGTTGACGTGCACCCGGTGGTTCTTGATCAGCCGGCCGAGCAGGTCGGCGCGCCAGGCCTGGTCGTTGATGTCCTTGATCAGCGCGTACTCGATGGAGATCCGGCGGCCGGACTTCTCCGCGTAGTTCGACGCCGCGTCCAGCACCTCGGCGACCTTCCACCGGGTGTTCACCGGGACCAGCTCGTCGCGCAGCTCGTCGTCCGGCGCGTGCAGCGACAGCGCCAGGCGACAGCTGAGACCCTCGTCCGCCAGCCGGTTCATGGCCGGCACGAGCCCGACCGTGGAGACCGTGATGCCGCGCTGGGACAGGCCGAAGCCGTCCGGAGCCGGGTCGGTCAGTCGGCGGATCGCGGCCAGCACCCGGTTGTAGTTGGCCAGCGGCTCGCCCATGCCCATGAAGACCACGTTCGACAGCCGCGCCTCGCCACCGGGGATCTCGCCGGCCTTGAGCGCGCGCATCCCGGCGGCGATCTGCTCGACGATCTCGCCGGTCGACAGGTTGCGGGTCAGCCCCGCCTGGCCGGTGGCGCAGAACGGGCAGTTCATGCCGCAGCCGGCCTGCGAGCTGATGCACATGGTGACCCGGTCCGGGTAGCGCATCAGCACCGACTCGACGAGCGTGCCGTCGAACAGCTTCCAGAGCGTCTTGCGGGTGGTGTCGTCGTCGCAGGAGACGTGCCGCACCACCGACATCAGCTCGGGCAGCAGGCTCTCGGTCAGCTTCTCCCGGCTGGCGGCGGGGATGTCCGTCCAGGTCGCCGGGTCGTTCGACATCCGGCCGAAGTAGTGGTTGGAGAGCTGCTTGGCGCGGAACGGCTGCTCGCCCAGCTCGGCGACGGCCTCCTTGCGCTCGGCGGGGCTCAGGTCGGCGAGGTGTCGCGGGGGCTTGGCGCCGCGCGGCGCGACAAAGGTGAGTTCTCCGGGCTTAGGCATGGTTGTTCCAGTGTCGCAGACGCGCGGAGGCCCCGGTCGCCTGGCGTCCGGGGCCCCGTCGCGGAACGGTCGGTGGGCGGGTCAGCTCCCGACGAAGGCCGCCAGCAGCAGCCAGACCACCGGGGCGGTCGGCAGCAGCGAGTCCAGCCGGTCCATGATGCCGCCGTGGCCGGGCAGCAGGGTGCCCATGTCCTTGATCCCGAGGTCGCGCTTGATCATCGACTCGCCCAGGTCGCCCAGGGTCGCGGTGACCGCGGCGCAGCCGCCCAGGATCAGGCCCTGCCACCAGCTGCCGTCGTCGATGATCAGCTGCATCAGCACGGCGCCGGCCAGCATCGACAGGCCGATGCCGCCGGCCAGGCCCTCGCGGGTCTTGCCGGGGCTGATGGTCGGGGCCAGCTTGGTCCGGCCGAACTTGTAGCCCACCGCGTAGGCGCCGGTGTCGCTGCAGATCGTGACGATCAGGAAGAGCACGATCCGCTGGGGACCGTCGTCGGCCGCCAGCATCATCGCCACGAAGGTCGCCAGGAACGGCACGTAGAAGGCGGTGAACACCCCTGCCGTTATGTCCCGGAGGTAGTTCTCCGGCGGTTCGGCCATCCGCCAGACCATCACCGCCAGCCCGGTCAGCGCGAGCGAGGCCGCGGCCCATTCGACGCCGGCCCAGTAGCCGGTGGCGATCATGGCGACGCCGCCCACGAGCAACGGGATCAGCGGCGCCTTGATCTGCTTGCGCTCGGACAGCCGACTGGTCAGCTCCCAGACGCCGACCGACGCCGCGGCCATCACGACGAACAGGAACAGCGCCTTGACGACGAACAGCGTGGCGACGATCACCACGCCGAGGCCGACTCCCACGCCTATGGCGGCCTGGAGGTTACGGCCGCCGCGCTGCTTGCGCGGCTCCGGCTGCGGGGCGGGCTGGGCGGCCACGGGTGTCTCCTGCCCTGGATGGGACGACGGCACGAAGGGGGGCTGCCCGGCCGCCCAGTGGCTCTGCGGCGGCGCGGGATGCACCGGAGCCCCCGGGTACGGCGGGGCGCCGTGGCCGGGGGCGGGGGTGGCGTCGTCGGTTATCGCGCGCAGCACAACCGTCTCCGTCACGCCCGGCGGCGTCCCGGGCTGCTCGTCCCGGAACAGCGGACCGCCCGTCCGACCGGCCTCCCGGGCCGGGTCGGCGGCGGGGCCGACCGGAGCGCCGGCCGGGCCGTTCGCGGGGCCGGTCGCCGGACCGTTCGCGGGGCCGTTCACCGGGCCGTTCGCCGGACCGCGGTCGGGCGCACCGGGGTGCGGGCCGGGATCGGCCGGTACGGGAGGCATGACCTGAGTCTCCTCCGCGTCGCCGCCCCAGTACACCGGAGGCTGCTGCGAGTGATCCGAACGGAGGTCCTGGTCCCCCGGGCCGGCACCCGGCCCGCCCTGGTGGGCGGCCCGGGGCTCCGGGTGGCCGGGGTGCCCCGGCGCCGGACCGCCCGGCGGCCGGGGTGCCTGCGGCTGCGGCGCCGGGCGGTAGGGCTGGAACTGCTGGTCGGACGGGCCCCAGTAGCCAGGGGCGTCAGGGGCGTCGTTCATCAGACCTCGAGCAGCTCGGCTTCCTTGTGCTTGAGCAGCTCGTCGACCTGGGCCACGTACTTGGCCGTGGTGTCGTCGAGCTCCTTCTCGGCGCGGCGGCCGTCGTCCTCGCCGACCTCGCCGTCCTTGACCAGCTTGTCGATGGCGTCCTTGGCCTTGCGGCGGACGGCGCGGATCGAGACCTTGGCGTCCTCGCCCTTGGTCCGGGCGATCTTGATGAACTCCCGGCGGCGCTCCTCGGTGAGCTCCGGCAGCACCACACGGATGATGGAACCGTCGTTCGAGGGGTTGACGCCCAGGTCGGAGTCGCGGATCGCCTGCTCGATGGCCTTCAGCGCGGTCTTGTCGAACGGCGAGACGACCGCCATGCGCGGCTCCGGCACCGAGAACGAGGCCAGCTGGTTGATCGGCGTGATGGCGCCGTAGTACTCCGCGACGATCTTGGCGAACATCGCCGGGTGCGCACGGCCGGTACGGATGGCCGCGAGGTCGTCCTTGGAAACGGCGACGGCCTTCTCCATCTTCTCCTCGGCCTCGAGGAGGGTCTCTTCGATCACTGTGAACTCCCTGTCCGGTTCATCTGCTGTTGTCCCGACCGGTGTCGGCATCGGGGCCGGTCGCGGCGGACGCCGTCCCGTACGGCGGGTTGCTGCTCAGGCCCGGACAGAATCCTGGCTGATGAGTGTGCCGATCTTCTCACTCTTCACCGCACGCGCGATATTGCCCTCCGCCAGCAGTTCGAACACCAGCATCGGGAGGTTGTTGTCCTTGCACAGGGTGATCGCGGTGAGGTCGGCGACCTTGAGGTCGCGCGCGATGACCTCGGAGTACTCCAGCGCGTCGAACTTGACCGCGTCCGGGTTGGTCCGGGGGTCGGAGTCGTAGACCCCGTCCACGCCGTTCTTGCCCATCAGCAGGACGTCGGCGTGGATCTCCAGCGCGCGCTGGACGGCCGTGGTGTCGGTGGAGAAGTACGGCATGCCCATACCGGCACCGAAGATCACCACACGGCCCTTCTCCAGGTGCCGGACGGCCCGCAGCGGCAGGTACGGCTCGGCGACCTGGCCCATGGTGATGGCGGTCTGGACCCGGGTCTCGATGCCCTCCTTGACCAGGAAGTCCTGCAGCGCCAGGCAGTTCATCACGGTGCCCAGCATGCCCATGTAGTCGGAGCGGGCCCGGTCCATGCCGCGGACCTGCAGCTCGGCGCCCCGGAAGAAGTTGCCACCGCCGATGACCACCGCGACCTCGGTACCGGCGCGCACGACCGTGGCGATCTCACGGGCGATCGCGTGCACGACGTCCGGGTCGACGCCGAGGCCGCCACCACCGGCGAAGGCTTCACCGGACAGCTTGAGCAGCACCCGGCGACGCGAGCCCGCCTTGGGGTCCTGCGCGGTCTCCTGCGTCTCCTGCATGGACTTCTCCTTTAGTGCACCTGCTGGCTCACAGGCCTGGGTGTGCGGATGCCCGGCCTGCGCGTACACGAGAGGAGGCCACTGCCGCGGGAACCGGTTCGGTGTCCTGCACGGCAATGGCCTCCTCGTCGTTCATGGTGCCGACACGGCCCGCCCATGGACGGTTGGCGCTGGGTGAGCCCGTTCGGCGATCCGCCCGCCCCGGTCAGTGGGCGGGGGCGGTTCCCAGCCTAGAGGGGCCGGGGACCAGGTGGAACGTGGCTCAGGCGCCGACGCGGAAGCGGGCGAAGCGCTTGAGGGAGACGCCGGCCTCCTCGAGGACCTTGGCGACGGTCTTCTTGTTGTCCTTGGCGAAGGCCTGCTCCAGGACGGAGTTCTCCTTCACGAAGCCGGTCACGCGACCCTCGACGATCTTCGGCAGGGCGGCCTCGGGCTTGCCCTCCTCGCGGGCGGTGGCCTCGGCGACGCGGCGCTCGTTCTCGAGGGCCTCGGCCGGGATCTCCTCGCGGGACAGGTACTTCGGCGCGAAGGCGGCGATGTGCTGCGCGACGTCCTTGGCGACCTCGGCGTTCTCCTTGTCCAGCTCGACCAGGACGCCGACGGCCGGCGGCAGGTCGGGGCTGGTCTTGTGCAGGTAGACCGCGACGAAGCCGTCACCGTCGAACTGGGCGAAGCGACGGAAGACGATCTTCTCGCCCAGGGTCGCGTTGGCCTCGTCCACGAACTGCTGGACGGTCTTGCCGGGCTCGATCTCGGACGCCAGGGCGGCGTCCAGGTCGGCCGGGGCGCTCTTGGCGACGTGGGCGGCGATCGCGTCGGCGACCTGGACGAAGTTGTCACCCTTGGCGACGAAGTCGGTCTCGCAGTTCAGCTCGACCAGCACGCCGGACTTCTTGTCCTCGGCGATCAGCGCGGCGACGGCGCCGTTGGAGGCGTCACGGCCCTCGCGCTTCGCAACGCCCTTCTGGCCCTTGATGCGCAGGAGCTCGACGGCCTTCTCGACGTTGCCCTCGGCCTCGTCCAGGGCCTTCTTGCAGTCCATCATGCCGGCGCCGGTGAGCTCACGGAGCTTCTTGACGTCCGCGGCGGTGAAGTTCGCCATGGTGTGAATCTCTTCTCGCGTCTCGCGTGTCTGCGTGGAGTGGCGCCGGGACCGATGGTTCGGTCCCGGCGCGGGAGAGAGGGGCACCTGCCGGTGTCGTACCGGCGGGTGCCCCTCACCCGTGGTACGTCAGGCCTGCTCGGCCGGAGCGTCGGTGGCCGGAGCCTCGGCAGCCGGGGCCTCGGTGGCCGGAGCCTCGGCGGCGGCGGGGGCCTCCTCGGCCTTCTTCTCGCCCTCGATGAGGTCCTTCTCCCAGTCGGCCAGCGGCTGGTCGGCGCCCGGCTCGGCCTTGACGTCGCCCTTGGCGACACCGGCGCGGGACTTCAGGCCCTCGGCGACGGCGTCGGCGATCACGCGGGTCAGCAGGGTGACGGAGCGGATCGCGTCGTCGTTGCCCGGGATCTTGTAGTCGACCTCGTCCGGGTCACAGTTGGTGTCGAGGATGGCGACGACCGGGATGTTGAGCTTCCGGGCCTCGCCGACCGCGATGTGCTCCTTCTTGGTGTCCACGATCCAGACGGCGCTGGGAACGCGCTGCATGTCGCGGATACCGCCGAGGGTCTTCTCCAGCTTGTCGTGCTCGCGCTGGAGGACCAGGAGCTCCTTCTTGGTGAGGCCGGAACCGGCCACGTCCGAGAAGTCCAGCTCGCCGAGCTCCTTGAGGCGCTGCAGGCGCTTGTAGACGGTCGAGAAGTTGGTCAGCATGCCGCCGAGCCAGCGCTGGTTCACGTAGGGCATGCCCACGCGGGTGGCCTGCTCGGCGATGGCCTCCTGGGCCTGCTTCTTCGTGCCGACGAAGAGGACGCTGCCGCCGTGGGCAACGGTCTCCTTGATGAACTCGAAGGCGCGGTCGATGTAGTTCAGCGACTGCAGCAGGTCGATGATGTAGATGCCGTTGCGCTCGGTGATGATGAAGCGCTTCATCTTCGGGTTCCAGCGGCGGGTCTGGTGACCGAAGTGGACGCCGCTCTCCAGCAGCTCCCGCATCGTGACGACGGCCATTGCCGTGCTCCTCAGGTGTTACGGCCCGGCTGCGGCGACCCTCGGGGGTTCCCTCGGGTGAAGTGCCTACGGCCGGGTCAGTCTCGGTTGTCCGTGGCGGCCAGGTGACAGCCACGCCTGACGCCCCGATCGTGCCGAGCCGCTTCCACCCGCTCGGTCCGGGGACCGGTCGGGCTCGGCGGACCGAGCGGCACTCGCACCTGGCGGGGCCGCGGAAGAACCGCGTCCGACCACCGGTGGCGGGGCGTGCGAAGTCGACCCGGTGGACCGGGTCGCGTGTGAAGTGTACGGGAAGCGCCGAGCGGCGAGCGACTTCTCGGGCGCCCGGGGGCCCGCGGGCGGACTGCGCCCGGGCGGCGGATGGCCTGGGGGAAGCCCGGGAAACGGCCGCGGCGGACGGGGCCGCGGCGACCGGCGAACGAGCGCCGGCTGGTCGGCTCCCTGCCCACCGACCGGTCCTCGTATGCCGTTTGTACACCGGACGGCGGCACCCGTACACCCGCCCGGGGGATGGCGGCCGGCGCTGGGGGTGGTTTGTCCACAGGAATCCGGAAGGGGGTGGTCTGGGCGGCCGGGTCCGGACAGCCTCGGGGCATGACTGGGCGCAGCGGGGTTCGAGGGGCGGTCGCGGAGGCGATCGCGTGGGTGAGTAGCCGGACGGTGGGGCGGGTGCTCGGCCGGATGGGCGGGTGGGTGAGTGGCCCGGGGGTGGGGGTGGGCGGGGTGGCGGACGCGGTGGTCACGCGGGTGGTGCGGGGGATCGCGCTGGGGGTGGCACTCGCGCTAGTGGCGGGTGCGGGGGTGGTGCGGGCCGTCGCGGTGGGCGGGGGCGGCCCGGGCGCAGCTGGCGCGGGCGGGGCCTCCGCCGGCCGGGGGCCTGCGCGGGCCTGGCCGGTGGGCGGGCCCGGCGCGGTGCTGGGGCGCTTCGAGCCGCCGGCCACGCCGTGGGCGGCCGGGCACCGGGGCGTGGACCTCGCCGCCGCGCCCGGGGCGGAGGTGCGGTCGGCGGCCGCCGGGGTGGTCGCCTTCTCCGGGCTGGTGGCCGGGCGGCCGGTGGTGACCGTCGTCCATCCGGGCTCCGGGACTCCCCCGCTGCGGACCACCTACCTCCCCGTCACCGGCACTGTCCCGGTCGGCACCGGGGTGGCCGCCGGGCAGGTCGTCGGACGGCTCGCCCCGGACGGACGGCACTGCGGCGCGCGGGACTGCCTGCACTGGGGGCTGCTGCGCGCGGGCCGCTACCTCGATCCACTGGCCCTGCTGGGCACAGGACGGGCCCGCCTGCTGCCGCTGGGTGGTACGTGACCGCGCGGGGCGGTGGGGGTGGCGGAGTGCGGCGGGGACGGGCGGGGCAGGGGTGACTCAGGTCCGGTCGAGGCCGTGCAGCGCCAGGGCCACCGCCGCGTCCGCGACCGCCTCCGGGGACTCCACCGGGCAGCCCGTACGGTCCCCGGTGGCGAACTGCTCGGTCCGGCGGACGGCCGCCTCCACGATCCCCTGCAGCAGCGCCGCGGCAAGCCGGGGCTGGTCGTGGCCGAGCTCCTCCAGCGCCCGGACGACCAGGCCGACGAGCCCGCCGTGCGCCGCCCGGATGCGCTCGCGCGCGGCCTCGTCCAGTTCCAGCGCCGAAATGGCCGTGACCGCCCGGTGCCTGGGGTCCCCGGCCAGCGCCAGCTGACCCCGGACGTACGCCTCGATCCGCTCGGCGGCGGTCTCGCAGCTCGCCATCCCGGCCTCGATCTCGGCCGCCCAGAGTGGGAAGTCCACCTCACACAGTGCCTCGACCACGGCGGCACGGGAGCGGAAGTACTCGTAGACGGAGGAGCGCGCCAGCCCGGTGCGGGCGGCGAGCGAGGGGAAGGTCAGGGCCTCCATGCCGCCCTCGGTGAGCAGGGTGCGGGCAGCATCCAGGAGGGCTGCCCGCTGCAGCTGGCGATGCTCGGCCACCGTGGCCGCTCGGATCTTCGGCACGGACCCACTGTACGGAGCCGCACGCGCGGCCGGAACGGCGCCGCGCATTCGGAGCAGGAGCCGACCCGGCGGGCGGCCCCGGCGCCCGCTACCGGACGTCCGAGAGCTTGGCCCGCAACTGGAGGACGGACTTGGTGTGGATCTGGCTCACCCGACTCTCCGTCACCCCCAGTACCTGGCCGATCTCGGCGAGGGTGAGGCCCTCGTAGTAGTAGAGCGTGACCACGGTCTTCTCCCGCTCGGGGAGGGTGTTGATCGCCTGGGCCAGCAGTCTGCGCAGCTCGCGGTCCTCGGCCACCTCGACCGGGTCGTCCGCGCCGTGGTCCTCCAGGGTGTCCACCAGGCTGGGCCGGTCGCCGCCCTCCCCCACCGGGTGCAGCAGTTCGTCCAGAGCCACCACGTTGGCGAGCGACAGCTGGCTGAAGATCGCGTGCAGGTCCTCGAGCGCGATGCCCATCTCTGCCGCGACCTCGGGCTCGTGCGGTGTCCGGCGCAGCCGGGCCTCCAGCGTCGCGTACGTCCGCTCGACGGCCTTCGCCTTCTGCCGCACCGAGCGGGGGATCCAGTCCAGGGCGCGCAGCTCGTCGATGATCGCGCCGCGGATGCGACTGATCGCGTAGGTCTCGAACTTGATGGCGCGGTCGATGTCGAACTTCTCGATCGCGTCGATCAGCCCGAAGACCCCGGAGGAGACGAAGTCGGCCTGCTCGACGTTGGAGGGCAGGCCGACCCCGACCCGACCCGCCACGTACTTGACGAGTGGTGAGTAGTGGAGGATCAGCTGCTCGCGCAGCCGCTGGTCGCCGGTCTCCTTGTAGGAGCGCCAGAGCTCTTCGAGCGCGCTGCGCCCCTGGGCGCCGGGCTCCCGGTCGTCCCGGGCGCCCGGAGTGTCCTTGGCCTCCGCCCCCCGCCCCGCCCCGGGCTGGTCCTGGCTGGGCCGGGGCCCGGGTGGGGAGGTGGCGTCCGGCGCAGGGGCGCTCGAAGGCAACCGGGGGGCGCGGGGTACGGCCGCACCCCCCGGCGCGTCTGCCTCGCCGAGCGCCCCGGTGCCGTGGACCGTCTCGCCGACGCGAGCGGCGTCGGCGCGCTGGGCCGGGTCGGCGTCCCTGGTCGTGTCCGCGGGCTGGCCCGGCACCACCGTCGGCCGGCCGCCCTGACGCGACAGGCCTCCCTTCGTCCCCGCCGCCTTGGACGGGAACTCGGTCGCGGGTCGCCGCTCGGTCCGCGGCCCTCCCGCGGACCGAGCGCCACCGGTCACTCTGTGTCCGGGAATGTGTGTGGGCATACGTAGGTCTGCGCCGTTCTGCCGAGTCATGTGCTGATAGGGAAGGCATGTGGAGCGTAGCGTGACCGACTCACTGCAAAGCGCTACCGCCACTCGGTCGTCCCCCGATCCGGTGGCGTTCACGCATCGGATCCGGCCAGACGAGCGGAAGAACCGGATCAGCAGGTCAGCCGGACCGTCCCGGCCGTCCTCCCCCGGGCGCACCCGTGTTCGTACCCCTGGGCGCTCACCTCCTCCGCACCGCGCGCCAGTGCGCGCCGTGCCGCTCCACGAAGCCGAGCGAGGCCAACTCGTAGAGCCGTTGCAGGACTTCGTCCGGCGGGAGGCCGGACTGCCGGGCCAGTCGCTCGACCGGAGCGCCTTCGGCCGTGGCCGGCACGGCCTCCAGCACCCGGGCCACCGGCGGCTCCAGCAAGTCCCGCGGCAGCACCGGCCCGCTGGACTGCGGGGCCAGGTCGTCCCCGATCGCCCCGACCAGCTCGGTGACCTCGGCCGCGTCGGTGACCAGCGTGGCGCCGCCGCTGCGGATCAGCGCGTGCACCCCGGCGGAGAGCTCCGAGGTGACGGGCCCCGCGACGCCCATGGTGTGGCGGTTGAGGTCCCGCGCCCGTCTGGCCGTGCTCAGGGCTCCGCTGCGCACGGCCGCCTCGACCACCACCGTGCCCCGGGTCAGCGCCGCGATGACCCGGTTGCGGAGCACGAAGCGGAACCGGGTCGGGTGCTCGCCGGGCGGGAGTTCGCTGACCAGCAGGCCCTGTTCGCCGATCCGCCGGATCAGTTCGGCGTTCCCCTTCGGGTAGGCCACGTCGACCCCGCAGGCGAGCACCGCGACCGTCATCCCGCCGACGGCCAGCGCCCCGCGGTGGGCCGCCGCGTCGATCCCGTACGCGGCCCCGGATACCACCACCCAACCGCGCTCGGCCAGTTGGGCCGCGAGCTCGCCGGCGACGTGGGCGCCGTAGGCCGTGCAGGCCCGGGAGCCCACCACCGCCACCGAGCGCAGGGCGAGCAGCCGCAGCGAACCGGTACCGGTGGTCCACAGCCCGATCGGACGTCCGTCGCCCAGGTCGTCCAGTTGACTCGGCCATTCCGTGTCCCCCGGAATGATGAAGCGTCCACCGACGTCCCGTACCCGTTTCAGGTCGGCCACCGGGTCGAGGCCCGGGAGTCGGGCCTGGTAGGCGGCCAGCCGGGCCGCGTCCAGCCCGGGGTGGTCGGGGACGGCGCCCTCCCTGATCACCCGCACCACGTCCACGGCGGGGAGTTCGTCGAGCCAGCGGCCGACCACGGCGTCGCCCGGTTCGCTGAGCCGGTTGAGCAGCACCCGGGCCAGGCGCTCCGGTTCGGGCGCGGCCGACGGGCCGGCTTCGTCCGCGTGGGCTGCCCGGGAGTACCGCAACAGCTGGTTCATGCCGCCTCCTCGTCCTTTCCTTGGGTCCCCTCGGACTGCGACCGTGTTGCGGGCCGGTCGTCGGGGCCGCTCCGGCGCTGGGCCGGGATGCCGCCCAGGCGGCCGTAACCGCGCTCGGGCAGCGGCAGCCCCTGCTCGACACCGGTGCGCAGGACCAGGGCGGTGCGTACGTCCCGCTGGTCCGGCCGGTCGCGGCCGGCCAGGTCCGCGACCGTCCAGGCGACCCGGAGCACCCGGTCCAGGCCGCGGGCCGTCAGCAGCCCGCGCTCCAGCTGGCGGGCGACGTCGTTGAGCGCGCCGGCCGCGAGCTGCCAACGGGTGCGCAGTTCGTGGCCCGGTACCTCGGCGTTGGTCCGCCACGGCGTGTCCGCCAGGCGCGCGGCCGCCCGCTCCCGCGCCGCCAGCACCCGGGCCGCGACGGTCTCGGTGGTCTCCGCCGTGGAGTCCCGCTCCATCAGCTCGATCCTGGTCACCGGGGCGACCTGGACCTGGAGGTCGACCCGGTCCAGCAGCGGCCCGGAGAGCCTGCCCTGGTACCGGCTGACCATGACCGGAGTGCACTCGCAGCCCTCGCCCCGCCGTGAGTACCGGCCGCACGGACAGGGGTTGGCGGCCAGGCAGAGCAGGAACCGCGCCGGGAGCCGCAGCGAACCGGCCGAGCGGGCGATCACCACCTCGCCCGACTCCAGCGGCTGGCGCAGCGCGTCGAGCACCCGCACGGGGAACTCGGGCGCCTCGTCCAGGAAGAGCACGCCGCGGTGGGCGAGGGAGACCGCGCCCGGTCTCGGCAGGCCGCTGCCGCCGCCGACGATCGCGGGCATCGTGGTGGAGTGGTGCGGGGCGCAGTAGGGCGCGGAGTCGATCAGCGGGCGCCCGGCCGGGAGCAGGCCCGCCACCGAGTGGACGGCCGTGACCTCCAGCGACTCCTTCTGGGTCAGCGGCGGGAGCAGCGCGGGCAGCCGCTCCGCCAGCATCGTCTTGCCCGCGCCCGGCGGCCCCTTGAGGTAGAGGTGGTGGCCTCCGGCGGCGGCGATCTCCAGGGCCCGCCGGGCCTCGTACTGGCCGGCCACGTCCGCCATGTCGAGGCGCAGCGCCCGGTCGTCGGGCAGGCCCCGGACACCCGCGCTGGGCAGCATCAGGCCGGCCATCAGCGGATCCGGCCGGCCGCCGAGCGGGCCCGGCGGCTCCTCCGGTGCGTCGGCCCCGGTCAGGACGGCGACCAGCTGGCGCAGGCTGCGCACCCCGATCACCGTCACGCCCGGCACGAGTGAGGCCTCGGGCGCCGTCTGCTCGGCGACCACGACCCGTTCGTACCCGGCGTCGGCGGCGGCCAGCACCGAGGGCAGCACCCCGCGGACCGGCCGCACCCGGCCGTCCAGCCCCAGCTCGCCGATCAACAGCAGGTCGGCGATGGCGGACGGGTCCAGCCGTTCGGCGGCGGCCAGCACGGCGCAGGCCACCGCGAGGTCGAAGCCGCTGCCGCTCTTGGGCACCGAGGCGGGGCTGAGCCCGACGGTCAGCTTGCGCTGCGGCCAGGCCTCCCCGCTGTTCACGGCTTCCCTGATGATTAGATGTGTTCAAGCGTCAAGGGAGGGGTGTACATGGACGAGTGGCTCGTGGTGTGGGTACCCGATGCGGAGAGGTGGGGGCGGCTACCGGAGACGGGGGTACTCGGGGTCCAGGATCTGCCGACGGCAGTGGCCGAGATCGGCCTGAAGCCGGGTGATCCTGTGTTCGTCTCGCCTGAGTTCGAGGTGGATCTCGATCTGCTGGACTTCGTGCGTTCCACGGAATTCCGCAACTTGGAACGGGAGACGAAGCGGAACTACGGGACGGATATCCGGTTGCTGCTGAACTTCCTGTCCTCGCGCGGGGTGCGGTGGCGGATGGCGACGGAGCTGGATCTGACGGACTACCGGGACTGGCGATGCGACTCGCCGCTGAACCCGAAGCGGATCGGCGGGACGAAGTGGAACCGTGAGGCTGCCGCGTTCACCCGCTTGTTCAAGTGGGCGAAGGTGATCCCGATGCCGGTGGACGTGGGTCGGCGCGAGGACCGGGCGGCTGACTCGGTGAGCTCCCGGGTGTCGTGGCTGACGCCGCGAACTTGGGGGCTGTGGTCGAACGTCGGGCTGCGCGGCCACAGCAGGCAGGGGGTGCCGGCGGCTGGGTGGGATTCGCGGACGGAGGAGCGCAATACCTCGTTCGTGCAGCTGGAGCTGAGTTCGGGGCTGCGGCGTCAGGAGGGTGGCTCCTTGCTGACGTTTGAGCTGCCCACGCAGCAGCTCCGGTACGGGCGGTACTGCCATGGGCAGGTAGCGGCGGCAGTGACGCGGTCGAAGAGGAGCCGGACGTTCTACGCAAGCATCGAGGCGCTCGGCCAGGTCGAGGTGTACGTGCAGTCGGAGCGGGCCTGGGTGATCGCGAGGGCTCAGCAGGAGGGTCGGTACGAGCGGCTGCCCTACATGCGGCTGGTCACGGAGGTGACGCGGGGCCGGGAGCCGAAGGTCCGCTGGGTGGACCGGGACGGGGTGGAGGGCGAGCAGAAGCTCGCCCTGTTGGACTGGCGTGAGAGGCAGTGGCTGTTCCTGGAGGGTCCGGATGGGCCGGAGCCGGCGTGGTTGTGGCTGACCGAGCAGGGGTTGCCGATGCTGCCGGACCGCTGGAACACCGTCTTCCGGAACGCGAACCTGCGCTGCGAGGAGGTGCTGCTGACCGAGCAGGAGCGGCAGCTGGGGCGGAATTTCCGACTGTCGGAGGTGCGGGGGAAGTCGCCCTGGGCGACTCCGCACTCGGCCAGGCACTCGATGGCGCTCTACATGCTGATCGTGCTGAACCAGCTGATGGAGACCAGGTTCGGACTGACCGCCACGGACCGGCGGGACTTCGCGCTGCTGTTCGGCGACCCCTGGTTCCTGGTCATGACACTGCTCGGGCACGCTGACGTGGAGACCACGAAGCGCCACTACCTCGCGCCGGTGTCGCACCTGCGGCTGGAGTCGATCCTGGCCGTCGCGGACACCGATCCGGGGAAGCGTGAGATCGAGGATCTGGACGGGGTGTTCGCCCGGCTGGCGCGGGAGACCGTTGGGATCCAGGACGTGGAGTTGCTGGTGGACGAGTTGGTCGACGCGCTGCCGGCGGTGGGGGCGTGAGCGGGCGTGGACGCCGGGCGGTGCCGCCGCCGCGTGATCATCAGGGCCCGCAGCCGCTCGGCCCCGATGGGCTGGTGGTGACCGTGGTGAACAAGGCCGGGTTCCCGCTGGAATTCGACTTCGGTCAGTTGCAGGTCCCCGAGCCGATGCAGCGCTCCTTGGCAGGGTTGTTCGCAGGCCAGTCACGACGGTGGACCCAGCACACCAGTGCGACAAGCTACTGGCGCCGGGTGGAGTCGTTCACGAAGTTCCTGTCCGGCCAGGAGGTGGTCCCTGGCGACCTGGACGGCCTGACCACGGCCACGATGAAGCGCTGGCGCCAGCAGAACATCGGCAGTGTGAGCGGCATGACGGCTCTGGGAGCGATGCGGACATTGCTGAGCCGGGATTCGCGGCTGGCCACCGGCCCGATAGCCGATGAACTCGCGCGTCGCGTTTCTCGTGTGAAGCCGAGCAAGCAGTCGTACGGGGAGGCCGCACGGGAGCGGGTGGTACTGACTGCTCAGCGGCAGTTCCGGGCCGCGTTGATGCGTATCCGTGAGAACACCGAGCTTCTCGGGCGGTGGCGGGCCGGGCAGCTGAACGAGGGCAGCACGGAGTGGCAGATCGGTCGTGTGCTCGACCATCTCGCCCAGCACGGCGATGTCCCGAGGACTGTCCTCCGTGGTGGCCAGGTGACGGTGACGAACCGCCGGCTTCTCGGGGGCAGCGGGGTGGAACAGACCTGGGGGCGCCTGTTCCTGACGTCCTTGGAGGCGACCGCTCTCGCCGTACTCCTGACGGACCGTTTCGGCTGGAACCTGTCCGTCTACGACCGTATGCCGGCGCCGACGGCAGCTCCGTCGGCCGGTGAGACAAGGACGGTGACCTACCAGGTGCAGATTGAGAAGCGCCGCACCGGTGGCGGTCGGTGGTTCAGCACGGAGAACATCACCGACAGTGGTGCCGACTCGCCGGGGAGACTGATCACCCAGGCTCTGGAGGCCACCGTCCACGGCCGGGTCCTGGCGGCCCGCCTGGCCCCGGGCACGGACCTGTTGATCACCCACCGGACGGGCCGGGTCGGGCTCGAGGACCAGGACATGGACCGGCCCCGATCGGTCGGACCTCTCAAGTTCGGCGTCCAAAAGGATGCCGCGAAGTTCTGGGCGCGGACGCACGGGCTGGATGGCTCACCGTTCCAACGCGCCCGCCGGACCACGGTGGTCGACGAAGGCCGACCGCTGCAGCACACGCTGGGCACCCACCAGAGCACCTACGTCCTGCCCGACAAGAGGGTCCAGGCCGCTTCCCGGGAGGTGTTCGAGGCGGGGGCCCTGGAGGCGCTGGAGATCGCCCGCACAGCGGTGTTCGGCGGCAAGCTGGCCGATGCCCCCGACCCGGACCACCAGGAGACGGCCACGGCGGACTGCGCGGACGAGGCGGACAGCCCCTGGCCCGCACCGGGCGGAGGCTGCGGAGCGGACTTCCTGCTCTGCCTGGGCTGCCGCAACGCTCACGTCCACCCTGGGCACCATCCCCGCCTCGCCTACCTCCAGCAGCAGTTGGGCGGTCTGCAGTCGGTCATGCCTGAGCGCCTGTGGAACAGCCGCTGGCGTGATCACCTGCTTCGGCTGGAGGACCTGCGCGGCAAGGCCGGCGAAGAGGTCTGGGATGCCTCCCTGGCCAGGGTCAGCGACACCGATCGCCGCCTGATCGGCCTTCTCCTGAAAGGCGACCTCGCCCCGTGACCGCCGTACTCGCTGAAGCTGACGATCCGTACATCCTGCCGCTGCCCGCCCAGAACAGCCCGGTTGTGCTGGCGAAGTGGATCAGCCCCGAGAACAGCCACCCCAACGCGCGCTACCGCGACCAGGTCTGGCCTCTCGGCCCGCTCATCGACAACCCTGGCGCCTCGATCGTCAGCATCCGCTGGGAGGGTTGCCCACGGACGCTGCTTGGGCAGATGAAGCGGCTCACCTGGCTGATGATCAACGGGGAACTGCGGCCCACCTATCTGAAGACACAGGGGGTGGCAGCCCGTGGCCGAACGTCGGCTCACGACCAGCTGGGGACAGTTCTTGAGTGGATGAATCTGGCGCGCTGGCTGGACAAGCAGGGCATCAGTGATCTTGCCGACTGCACCTCCGGCCACTTCGCCGGCTTCGCCGAGTACCGCAAGGCCGAGGGGATCGGCCGCGCGCATGCCGAGAGGTGTCTTGGTCGTCTGGCGGATCTGTGGGCGTTCGACCAGTTGACCGCCCAGCCGTTGGGGATCGTCCAACCTCCGTGGATGTCCGAAGGGGTCGACGACTACCTACCGGCCGAGGGTGGCGGCGGTGGGGAGAACTCGACCGAGCCGCTGGATCCGCAGGTGATCGGGCCGCTGTTGGTGTGGGCGATCCGTGTGGTCGAGGATCTTGCCGATGACATCCTGGCGGCGTGGGCCGAGCGGCGCCGGATGTCCGCGGCTGCTGCGGCGAACCGTGCGACCCCCGAGAGCCTTGCCTCGTTGGAGGCTTACCTGCTGCCTTTGATCCGCTCCGGCTCGCCCGTCCCCGCGAGCGATCGGCGGGGCACCTGGCAGTTTGCGCGCACCTTCGTGTCCGCCATCACCGGCGCCAGCCGGTGGCAGGTCGACCGGTTTGTCGGGCGGCACGAACTCGGGCGCCTGGTTCAGGAGCGGCCGGGGCCGGCTCCGCTGCCCGTCCCGATCACCGGGCAGGTCAACGGTCGGCCGTGGCGTGAGTACATCGGGTTCGATGAGGCCGCCGAGCTGTGGCGTCATCTGGGCACTGCCGCGACGATCATCGTCCTCTACTTGACAGGTATGCGTCCACAGGAGGTCCAGGGTCTGCGCTCGGGCTGCTGTCCCGAGCCCGAGCCCCGCGCCGACGGAACCCCGGGACGGCACCTCATCTACAGCCGCCACTTCAAGAACGTCACCGACGACGAAGGCAACCACGTCTCGGCCGGTGAGGACCGCGAAGTGCCCTGGACCGCGATCACTCCGGTGGTTCGCGCCATCCGGGTCCTGGAGCGCATGGTTCCCGACGGCGAGTTGCTGCTGAGCTCCGCCCATCACGACACAGGCCAGCGCGGCTATCCCGGCGTCTTGAAGGGCATGGGAATGCATGACCGGATCGAGGACTTCATCTCCTGGGCCAATCGGGAATCCGTTACTCAGGAAGTCCCTGAGCAGATCATCCCCGAGGACCCGCACGGCGGGATCTGGATGAGCCGTTTCCGCAGGTCATTGGCTTGGCATGTCGCCCGCCGTCCGGGCGGGCTGATCGCATTGGCGATCCAGTACGGGCACATGCGCACGATCTTGGATGCCCGAACCTCCACCGGCTACGGCACTCGCAGCCGTCACGGCATCCACGCCGAGCTCGATGTCGAGACGGCGCTGGCGGCAGCCGACACCGCGGCGAAGCTGAACGACCGCATGGCCGCGGGTGAGAAGATCTCCGGCCCCGCCGCCCGCCGGGCGCTGACCGCCGCCGCGACCGCACCGCGGTTCGAGGGCAAGATCGTCACCTCCAAGTACGCCAAGAAGGCCGCCAGTTTCCTGGCCCGCGACGGCTTGGTGCTGTTCGACAACCCGGACGCCCACCTGATCTGCGTCTTCAAGCGCGACACCGCGCTCTGCGAGCCAGGCCCTGATGCCGTCGCGCCGAACCAGTTCGCCTGCGAGCTCGGGTGCGGCAACGCGGTCCGCACCGACACTCACGCCGCCGGCCTGCGAGAACGCGCCGCCGAGATCGACGCCTTGGCCGCCGCCGCCCCCGAGCCGGTCGGCCGGAGACTCAAGCGCAACGCGGACCGCCTGCGCGAGGTCGCCGACACTCACGACGCCACAGCCCAAGGAGCCGAGGCCCTGACATGAACGACCAGCACCAGGACGAACGCGCCCGCATCCGCTCGGCCATCGACCGGCTCCTGACCGGCCAGGCCACCGGGTCCAACGGAAGCCTGACCGTCGTCGCCCTGGCCGCCGAGGCCGGCGTCCACCGCATGGCACTGCTCAAGCGGCACGCGGACCTGAAGGACGAGTTCTACGAACGTGTCCGCGCCGAGACGAAGCGGCCCCCGGAAGCCGAGACGCGGCTACGCAAGAACGTCACCAAGCTGAAGGAGCGGGTCTCCGACCTGACGACGGAGAACTCCGGCTTGAAGAGCCAGGTCACCCATCTCGCCCTCGCAGGCGCGGTCCTGGCCGACCGGTTGCGCAAGGCCGAGGAACAGGCCCAGTTGCCCGACAATGTCGTGCGCTTCCCCAGGTCCTGACCAGGCCGACAAGCCGGATCATGCTGCGACGCCGAGTTCCTTGCGGGTCCGGTGGAGGAACTCGATGACCTGCGGTTCGCGGCGCCAGGGGGTGAGGGCGGTGTTGAATTCGCGGACGTAGTCCAGTGCCCGGCTGGATTGGACGCGGGCGAGGATGTCGACGGCCTGGTTGCCGAGCTGGAGGCCGTGGTCGAGGTCGCGGTCCTGGAGGTGGGCGGTCCCCACGATCGCGAGGCGCATGCCGACCGAGCGGGTGAACACCCCAGGCGCCATGGCGGCGGCCTGCGCGTTCCAGGCCAGGGCGGCCTTGGGGTTCTTGAGGTCGCGGAAGATCTCGGCGGCGTCGGCGGAGAGCCGGGCATGGTGATAGAAGTCGATCCAGGCCGGTTCCTCGCCGCCGTCGCGGGCCTGGCCGAGCAGGGTCTCGGAGGCCGCGAGCGCGGCGGAGGCCGCCTTGGCGTTGCCGTCGCGGGCATGAGCCCTGGCCTCGATGAGCTTGGTGAAAGCCAGAACCCTTGGGGCCGCCTCGTGCTTGGCGCGCTGGAAGGCGCCCTGGGTCATGTCGATGGCCTCGCTGGCGAAGCCCCTCAGGAGGGTCTGCATCGCCATCGTGGTGAGGACATAGCAGCCGAGCTGCACGTCGCCGCCGGCCCTGGCCATGCGGAGGGCCTGGATGAAGTGCCGCTGGGCGGCGTCGTGCTGGCCGACGTCGAAGGCGGTCCAGCCGGCCAGGCGGGACAGCTCGGCGGTCACCGAGAACAGCTCGCGGCCGACGCCGTCGCTGAAGGAGCCGTTCAGCAGCGGGATCGCCCGCTCCTGCAGGCAAGCGGTGACGGAGTTGGCCTTCCAGTTCCCGCCTCCGTACTTCGAGTCCCAGCGGCGGGCGTCGTCGGCGGCGTCCCTCAGTTCGTCGAGGTCGGCGGCGCCGACGCGCACGCTGCCGCGGTGGGCGGCGGTCTCGTCGGCGGGGGTGACCAGCCAGCGGGTCACCGGGGTGGCGAACGCGGAGACGGCGAAGCTCGATCCGGTGAGGAAGTCGCGGCGGTTCACAAGGCTCCAGAACGAAGTGGCGACGCGCACGGCGTCGGCGGGGTCTCGCGGGAAATCCAACCCCACATCCGCGTCCGGTGTCTCAGCGTCGGCCATACCGATCTCTGCGAGTTCCACGGGCCGGCCGAGCCGCTCGCCGATCGCGTGGGCCAGGAGCTTGGGCACGGGCCAGTCCGGGATCATGCCCCGGCGGCACCAGTTGGCAACCGAGGTATGCGTGTAGTTGGTGGTCAGCCCGGCTTCGTGGGCGAGCTGGTTCACGCGGTGGGCCAGCGATTTGTGGCTGGCTCCCTCACACTTGTCGATCATCCTGGCCAGGTCCGTGTTCGGCGGCCTGGTCCGGCGTGTGGTCGACGCCACAGCGTCCCCCTCAGGAGTCCCGCCGGCTCTGCGGCGGTTTCGTACTCGACTGGGCACGAGAAGTCGTACGCCCGGCATCTGACGCCGGATCACCGAGGGTATTGCCTTCGCCGCTCGCGGTGAACCGCTTTCGCGAGTTGTGAGCCCCCCTGCGAGCCCTGCCCCCGATTGCCGCCGGACGGTTGTCTGGTGTTCCGGGCCTCCGCCGGGAGCTGGGAAACCTTCCGGCGGGGGCCTCCACCGATTCACTCTCGGGGGTGAGGCAGATGTGCGGAATCGCAGGACTGGCCGGACCGGACGCCGCAAGGCACGAGAGCACCGTCGCCGCGATGGGGCTGGCCCAGCACCACCGCGGGCCCGACGGCACCCGACAGCTCGCCTCGGCCGACGACCGGGCGGTGCTGTCCATGAACACCCTGCTGATCGTCGACCGCACCGCCCAGCCCGGCCCCTACCGGGACGAGGCCACCGGGGTGCTGCTGACGTTCAACGGCGAGATCTACAACTACCGGCAACAGGCCGCCGCCTGGGGCATCGAGCTGGAGCCAGGCGAGACGGACGCCCACCTGGTGCTGCGGGCCTGGGCCAAGCTCGGGCCGGCCTGCCTGAACGGCCTGGACGGCATGTTCGCCCTGGCCGCCTACGACCCGCGCCAGCGTCGGCTGTTCCTGGCCCGGGACCGGCTCGGCGAGAAGCCCCTCTACTGGCGCCTCGACGGCGGCCGACTCGCGTTCGCCTCCGAGGTCACCACCCTGACCGGCTACGGCACCGCACCGCTGGTCGTCCGCCCCGAAATGCTCTCCATCGAGACGCCGACCGGCGTCGACACCCCCTTCCAGGGCATCCAGCTCCTCGCCCCGGCCACCCTGCTGACCTTCGACGTCGCCACCGGATCGCTGGACCAGCGGACCTGGTGGCGCCTGGAGGACTGCGAGCCCTGGCAGGGCGACTACCGCACCGCGCTGGCCCGCTTCTCGGTCCTGCTGGCCGACCGGATCCCCATGCGAGCCCCCGGCTCGGACTTCGCTCTCCTGCTCTCCGGCGGGCTGGACTCCTCGGTGCTGGCCTACCTGATGCGACCGCCGGTCTGCGTGACGGTCCGCTACCCGGGCCAGGACAGGCTCGACGAGTCGAAGACCGCCGCGATCGTCGCCCGCGACATCGGCGCCGAGCTCGTCGTGGTCGAGCCGACGATCGAGGACTTCACCCGGTCGCTGCCGGAGATCATGGCCGCCCTGGACTACCCGATGGGCAACGCGTCCACCTTCTCCGAGCACATGGCCTACCGGGCCGTCGCCGAGCGAGGACTTCGGGTGGTGGTCGGCGGGCTCGGGCCGGACGAGTTCCTCATGGGCTACGTCCGCCACGCGCTCGTCCTCTTCGGCCCCGAAGCCGTGCTGACGGCGGGCCTGGAGGCATACCGGCCGCTGGCCTCCAAGCTCCTGCACTCGGCGGGTGACCCGCTCGGGCCGGCCGAGGCGATCGTTCGGCTGATCCTTCGTGGCACCGACCCGGACGGGCGGGTCCGCGAGCTGGTCGCCGACGCCCTGGAACGGGCCGGCGGCGACCTGGCGCGGGGGCTGACGCTGGCGGACCTGGCCACGGCCTGGCGCCCGCTGGTGATGACCTCGGACAAGCTGGCCTCCGCGTTCGCCCTGGAGCGACGCTCGCCGTTCCTGGCCCGGGACCTGGTCGAGTTCTCCTACCGCCTGCCGGTCGAGCACAAGATCGCCGATCCGGCGGCCGGGAAGCGGATCCTGCGGGACGCCGCCAAGGCCCTCGGGCTGCCGCCGGAGGTCTGGGGCAGCCGGGACAAGCTCGGCTTCGCCTCCCCGGTCCCCAGCTGGCTCAGCGGCCCGCTGGAGCCCTGGTCGACCGCCCACATCACCACCGCCCTCACCGAGGCGCCCCGGGCCCTCCAGCCGCTGCTGGAGGGCGGCCTCCGGCCGGGCGGGCGGTTCGACCGGACCCGGATGCAGGCCCTGATGGCCGCCGCCTGGTTCTCCGACCAACGAGTGAGGGCTGCCGCATGACCGACCGTCAGGTCACTACGGTTGCCGGATGGATTCCCAGACCCTTCCCGACGAGCCGTCCGCCGCCGAGCCGCGCGGCGCGGTCGCGATCATCGCCAACCGGCGCGGCCAGCTCCTCATGCACCTGCGCGACGACCTCGGCTGGATCGCCTGGCCCGACCACTGGAGCCTGCTCGGGGGCGGCTGCGACCCAGGCGAGACCCCGGCCGAGGCGATCGTCCGCGAGCTGGACGAGGAAGCCGGCCTCACCGCCGAGAACGGTCTGGTGGAGCTGTTCGAGATCAAGGACTCGTACGGCTCCGGGCAGATCATCACCTTCTTCGCCGGCTCCTGGGACGGCGACGAGAGCACGCTGCCGCTCGCCGAGGGAGTCAAGCTCCAGTTCTTCGACCCCGAGCACCTGACCGTCCTGGACATCCCGCCGTTCATCCGCGACGGCATCCACCGCTACCTGGCCACCCGGCCCGCCTGACCCCCGGTGGGGTGAGGGCGGGCCGCCTTCCCCGCCCCACCCCCACCGGAGGACCCACCGTGAAGATCAGCGTCATCGGCACCGGCTACCTCGGCGCCACCCACGCCGCCGCGATGGCCGAGCTCGGCCACCAGGTGCTCGGCATGGACACCGACACCCACAAGGTCGAGGCCCTGAACAAGGGCCAGGCCCCATTCGTCGAGCGCGGCCTGGACGACCTGCTCGCCAAGCACACCACCGCCGGCACCCTGCGCTTCACCGCCTCCTACGCGGAGGCCGCCGACTTCGCCGACGTCCACTTCCTCGGCATCGGCACCCCCCAGCAGCCCGACAGCGGCGCCTACGACCTCACCCACCTCCAGGCCGCCGTCCGGCGCCTGGCCCCGCGGCTTCGCGACCACGCGCTGATCGTCGGCAAGTCCACCGTCCCGGTCGGCACCACCACCCAACTGCGGCAGATCCTGAACGAGCACGCCCGCCCCGGCGCGAACCTCCACCTCGCGTGGTCGCCGGAGTTCCTGCGCGAGTCCTTCGCCGTCGAGGACACCCTTCGCCCTGACCGCATCGTGCTCGGCATCGAGGACGGCGACACCACCAGCGAAGCGATCTTCCGGGCCGTCTACGCGGAGATCCTGGGCGCCGGCTCGCCGCTGATCGTCACCGACCTGCCGACCGCCGAGCTGATCAAGGGCGCCGCGAACGCCTTCCTGGCCACCAAGATCTCCTTCATCAACGCGATGGCCGAGCTCTGCGAGCTGACCGGCGCCGACGTCCAGCAGCTCGCGCTCGGCCTGGGCTACGACCAGCGGATCGGCTTCAAGGGCATGCGGCCGGGCCTGGGCTTCGGCGGCGGCTGCCTGCCCAAGGACCTGGCCGGCTTCACCCACCGCGCCGAAGAACTCGGCGCCGACCAGGCCGTGAGCTTCCTGAGCCAGGTCGACGCGATCAACCGGCGGCGGCGCGAGCGCACCGTCCAGCTCGCGCGAGAGGTGCTCGGCGGCACCGTGGTCGGCAAGCGGATCGCCGTCTGGGGGGCCGCGTTCAAGCCGGGCACCGACGACATCCGCGACTCGCCGGCCCTCGCGGTCGCCGAAGCCCTCCACCGGGCCGGGGCCGAGGTCACCGTCCACGACCCCGCCGCGATGGAGAACGCCCGCCGGGCCTACCCCTCGCTCGACTACGCCGACGACCCGGTCTCGGCGGTCACCGGCGCCGCCTTGCTGCTGCACCTGACCGACTGGCCCCAATACTCCGAGACCGACCCGGCCGACCTGCGGCAGCACATCGCCGTCCCCAAGGTCATCGACGCCCGCGGCACCCTCGACACCGACCGCTGGCGCGCGGCCGGCTGGACCTTCCGGGCCCTCGGCCGCCCCTGACCGGCGCCGGGCCACCCAACAGACCCCCGCACCGGGCGCCCCACGAGCGGCACCGGCTGCGGGTCCCGCACCACCCGAAGCAGAAGCAGAAGGAGGAGCACATGAGCGACACCCTCACCCGGTCCCGCGGCGCGAAGCTGCTGACCGGGGAGTTCTCCGAGTTCGCGGCCGACCTCGCCGCCGACGTCGCCAAGGAGAACCCCGACTTCAGCGGCGACTACATCAACCAGCTCGTCACCGCCTGGGCCGACTGGGCGACCCTCGTCGCCGACGACCCCCGGGCCGGTTACGCCCTCACCATCGACATGGACGAAGTCTGGCACGCCGCGCTGCGGCGCTCCCGGAAGAACTTCGCCTTCATGTCCCGCCTGACCGGCGGCCGGTTCATCCACCACGAGCCCGCCGACAACTACGGCAGCCCCGACAAGATCCGCGAGACCATGGCCGCCCTGATCGAGGCCGGCTACGGCGCCGCCCCGGAGGTCTACCTAGTGACCGGCGCGGCGGACTACACCGGCTCCGACTGCCGCCCGGCCGCCCCCTGCCCCGGAAGCGACGTCGCCCCCGCGTTCTCGCTGACCGCCTGACCCACGACCCGCAGAGGTGCCCCGAGCCATCCGGAAGGCTCGGGGCACCGCGCATGCATCGGCAGCTGACTGGGCAGTTCAAGTTACGAAATGGGAAGCCCAGCTGATCCGGTGCGGCTCCCGTTTCCTATGAGGTTGACGGTGGTCTAAAAGCCGACGCAGAGAAGGATGAATGCGATTCTGACCTCGATCGTGCTGCCGCCCAACAGCTTCTGGCCCACCCAAGCTCGGACGCCTCGCTCCACAACACCCCATGCCCTCACAAGATCTGAACACATGAACTTGACAGGGAAGCAGACCGCGGCGCGGACCCGGTCGCGGGCCTCGGTGAGCGCCTTGTCGGGCAGGCCGACCAGGGTGAACGCGGCCACCCCGGGCTCCAGATCGGCCTGGACCTCGACGATCACTCCGTCGACGCCGACCAGCGCGACGGAACAGGTACGGGCGAAGGCCATCTCAGACCACCCCCCGCAGGTGGTCGACCAGGGCCGCACCCCGGGCCCGGTTGACCACGGCCACCAGGTCGATCCGCACCCCGCCCGGTGGGGCGGGCGGCCACTGCGGATCGGACGGCCCGGGGTCGTACCCGGGCCCGGCCAGCCTGGCGAAGTGCTCGGGCCAGCGTTCGGCCAGCCAGCGCTCGGCGAGCCGCCGCAGCCGGGCGGCCTTGGCCCGGTCGATGGCCTCGCTGGGCTGTTGGAAGCCCCGCTCGGAGCGGGTCTTCACCTCGCAGACCGCGACGGTGTCGCCGTCGAGGGCGACGATGTCCAGCTCGCCCTCGGCGCAGCGCCAGTTGCGGTCGAGGATGCGGAGCCCGGTGTCCGTGAGGTGCCGGGCGGCGACCCGCTCCCCGTAGCGGCCGAGGCCGTTCCTGGTGCCGCGGTCCTCCCCGGCCCCGCCGTCCGCCCCGGTCGCGGCCGCGTTCGGTACGGCCCGCTCCTGCACGGTCTGGTCCTGCACGATGGTGTTCTGCACGGTGACCACCTCCGCCGAGGAGGCTGCACCACCGTGCACACCGACGCCGGGAAATTCCGTTCCCCTGTGGATAACCCGGGCCTGTGGACAACTCTTGTCACCCGCAGGAGTGAGAAGCCCCCGTCACGCGAAATTCGGCTGGACAACGCGGGACGGAGTCGTTCAACGTCAGTTCCCGAAGCCGGACTCGTCCGAGGGCAGCTCCAGATCGCTCTTCGCGAGTTCCTCGATGTTCACGTCCTTGAAGGTCAGCACCCGGACCTTACGGACGAACCGGGCCGGCCGGTACATGTCCCAGACCCACGCATCCGCCATCGACACCTCGAAGAACACCTCGCCCTGGACCGAGTGCACCTGCAGCTCGTAGTCGTTGGTGAGGTAGAACCGTCGCTCGGTCTCGATCACGTACTTGAACAGGCCGACGACGTCCCGGTACTCCCGGTAGAGCTTGAGCTCCATCTCGGTCTCGTACTTCTCGAGATCTTCGGCACTCATCCAGGCGTCCCCTCAACTTGTCACGTCCACCCATTGTGGACCACCGCACCCACGCTCAGAGCCGTACCGGATCGACCGGCGGGCCCTCTGCGAGCAGTCGCTCCAGGAAGCCCGCCAGTCCGGCCGGATAGACCGTCTCGGCGGTCCCCCGAAGTTCCTCGACCGTCCACCAGCGCGCCGCGAGCAGCTGGGCGTGCTCGTCCTCGCCCATGCCCGAGTGGTCCAGGCCCGTCTCCGTGGTCCGGGCCAGGTGGAACCACTGCTCCTGCTCGTAACGCTGTCCCCGAAAGGAGAACGACACCGTGCCGTACGCCACCAAGGGCCCCAGGGCCACACCCCGCAAGCCGGTCTCCTCCGCGAGCTCCCGCTCGGCGGCCGCCCGCACGTCCTCCCCCGGCTCCAAGCCGCCCCCGGGCGTGAACCACCACGTCTCGTCGGGCACCGCGGGATCGACGCCCAGGAACAGGAGGATGCGGTCCAGCCCGTCCAGCAGCAGGATCCGCGCCGCCCGGCGACGCTGTGCAGTCATGGCAGCGCTCCACGCTCCTTCCGTTCGCATCGGTGGCGCTACCGATCCTGCCACCCGGCGCGTCCGTCCGGGGCGATGTTCGGCAGAGCGGCCCGACCTGCGACGGCCGCGCTCAGGAGCTGCGCCCCCGGCGGAGCCGGCGCGCCAGGCCGGCCACCCCGCCCACCGCCGAGGTCAGCACGATCAGCGCCGCGCCCGCGACGGTCGCGTAGGCGGCGGGCTCCAGCGGGCCGGGCTCCGCGGCCCGGGGGCCCGCGAAGCCGTCGAAGGCCGAGGTCCGCTCCAGCAGGGCGGTCCGGCCGAGGGGCAGCAGGGTGGCCTCGACCCTCGCCTCGACGGCGGTGGCCGGGACGGTCCCCCCGTCGACCTCCAGGTGGGTGCGGGAGTCCAGCGAGCCGACCCGGTTGTCACCGAGCATGAACAGCCGGCCCTGCGGCACCGTCACGCTGAACGACTCGCCCTGGCGGCCCTGGGTCGCGAGGTACGGCTCGTCCACCGGCTGCCCGTTGACCGTCAGCCGGTGGTCCGCGGCGGTGGTGGCGACGGTGTCGCCGCCGACCGCGACGACCCGCTTGACCATGAGTTCCCCGCCCCAGGCCTGGTCGCGGAAGACCGCCACGTCGCCCCGGCCGACGGCGCCGCCGTCGACCTTGCGGGCGAGCACGGTGTCGCCGATCCGGAGCGTCGGGTGCATCGAGGCGGTGGGGATCTTGTACGGCCGGTAGTCGACTGCGATGAGGGCGAACCCGCCGATCATCAACACCAGCCCGAGCGCGATCGCGACCCCCTGCAGCACGGCGGCGGGCCGCCGGCCGGACGGGGCGGGCGCGGCCGAGTGGTCGGCCGACTGTTCCACGACACTGCTCATCGACACCGTCCACCTTTGGCCGACCGGAGAACACCACTGGCACGCCGGTGGCTCGGGCGCGAACGCCGACGGGCCGTGGCACGTCCGAGCAGATTACTCGTCGGTACCACGGCCCGCGCAAGGGTCGGGGAGGAGCAGGTGGAGCTCAGGACTCCTTCCGGCGCTCCGTCCGGGCCCGCACCCGACGCACCAGCGGAAGCAGCGCGACGGCCCCCACCGCACCGGCCACGGGGGGCGCGGCCGGCAAGGCCGCCGCCAGGCCCTTCTGGTCGAAGGTGTCCGGCACCGGGAGCGTGGACCAGTGGCCGATCGGCCAGGCCACCACGAAGGCGCGCCCGATCACGTTGTCCACCGGCACGGACCCGCCGCCCGGCTGGTCCATGTGGAAGCGGGAGTCCAGCGAGTCGGCGCGGTGGTCGCCCATCACCCAGATCCGCCCGTTCGGCACCTTGATCGGGCCGAAGGGCTGAGTCCCGCAGGGGGTGTTGCCGGGGTAGATGTACGGCTCGTTGAGCGCGACGCCGTTGACCTTGACCGGGCCGTCGTTCTTGCACTCGACGGTGTCGCCGCCGACCGCGATGACCCGCTTGATCAGGTCCTTCTCGTTGGCGGAGGGCATCAGCCCGACGAAGCTGAGCACGTCCTGGACCCCGCGGACGAAGGAGTTGCTGCTCTGCTGGGTCGGCTCGTCGCCCAACCAGCCGCCCGGGTCGTGGAACACCACGACGTCCCCGCGCTCGGGTTCGGCGCCGAACCACGGGGTCAGCTTGTCCACCAGCACACGGTCGCCGACCTGCAGCGTGTTCTGCATCGACTCGGACGGAATGGAGAACGCCTGGACGAAGAAGGTCTTGATCACCAGCGCCAGGATCAGTGCGATGCCGACCAGGATCGGCAACTCCTTCAGGAAGGAGCGCTGCTTGCGCGGCTTGGCCGGAGCCTCCGACTCCGGCTCGTCGGTCGGCCCGCTCTCCGGCTGCCGGGGCTCAGCCGGGCCGTCGGCCCCGCTCCCGTGCTCGTCGGCGGTCTGGGCGGCCGTGTCCTCGACCGCGGCGGAAGGCGCCGAGGACTCGGCGGACCGGGTCACCCGACCGCCCGGGCCCTCGGGTTCCCCGGCGCCTGAGCGGGCGCCGATCACCAAATCCCCCACAACGTCTCCTCCCTGCTGTGCGGACGCCTGCGCGCCCGCGCTCAGAGTGCCGCACAGCGGGCACCACGCTCACCACGACCACGAACGCATCAGGGTTGCCCACAGCAGGCTCTCCTGACACCAACCCGGCCCCGGCGCACGACCGGGACCACTCCCGGCCGTACCTGCACTTCTCTATCACTCCAGGGCATCCGGCTCGCGGTTCCACACGCGCCGTCCGGCCGTCCGACGACCGGAGCGGCTCACCGCGGAGGCCGCCCCGACCGGCGAACGACGAACGGAAGGATGCCCAACACACCCATAACGAGCGGTGGTTCCAATGGAACCGGCCCAATGCCCATCGATTCCGGCGCAGTTCCGCCGGGCCGCGAGCTCGCGGCGAGAGAGGAGAGTGAACCTGGTTCGGCGAGTTGATGGAGCCGGCCCAGCGGCCACCCGATCATGAAGGCGCGACCGACCACGTCGCTCAGCGGGACGGTGCCCTGCCCGGGGTTGCCCATGTGGAAGCGGGAGTCGGCGGAGACGTCGCGGTGGTCCCCCATCACCCACAGCCGCCCCTTCGGCACCGTCACCTTGAACGGCTGGCGGGACGGCGGGTTGCCCGCCGCGAGGTACGGCTCGTCCACCGCACGGCCGTTGACGCTGAGCCGCCCCTGCGGGTCGCAGCACTCGACGGTGTCCCCGCCGACGCCGATCACGCGCTTGATCAGGTCCTGCTCGTCGTCGGACGGCAGCAGCCCGACGTAGGTCAGCACGTGCTTCGCCGGGCCCAGGACCGGACCGTCGTCGGAGGCCTTGCGATCGTTCTCCAGCCAGCCGCCCGGGTCCTTGAACACCACCACGTCGCCGCGCTGCGGCTCACTGCCGAACCAGGGGGTCAACTTGTCCACCAGCACCCGGTCCCCGACCTGGATGGTCTGCTCCATCGAGCCCGAGGGGATCACGAACACCTGGATCATGAAGGTCTTCATCACCAGTGCCACCAGCAGGGCCACCAGGATGATCAGTGGGAACTCGCGCAGCAGCGAGCGCTTGCGCCGTCTGGCCGCGCGGCGGGCGCTACGGCGACGATCGGCGCGGCCCCGGACCGGCGCGACCGTCGCGGCCGGCGCGGCCGGTCCGACCGCGGGCTCCCCCGCTCCGCCCCCGCCCCCGCTCCCGCCCGGTTCCGGAGCCGGGCGGTCGGCGACCCGGCCCCTACCCCTGGTCCCCACGGCCACCAGTCCCCGGGACCGCGGCGAAGGCCGCGGGCCGGTCCAGGCCGGTCAGGCGCGAGAACGGGTAGACCACCCAGTCCGCCCGGCCGATCACCTTGTCCTCGGGCACGAACCCGCCACCGGGCTCCCCGAGGTGGTCGCGGGAGTCCCGGGAGGCGCTCCGGTGGTCGCCCAGCACGAACAGCTTGCCGTTCGGCACCAGGACGTCGAAGGCCACCGCGGACGGCTGGTCGCCCGGGGCCAGGTAGGCGCTCTCGTCGAGCGGCACACCGTTGACGGTGAGCGGCGCCCCCGGGCCGGTGCTCCGCACCCGGTCCCCGGCGACGCCGATCACGCGCTTGACGTAGACCGTGTCGCCGGCCGGGACCAGCCCCAGGTCCCGGCCGACCGAGCGGAGGCCGTCCCAGAACCCCGGCGGCTCGGCCGAATCCCGGAGGAAGGAGCCCGTCCCGTCGAAGACCACCACGTCGCCGCGCTGGGGATGCCCGCCGAAGGCGTAGGCGAGCTGGTTGGCGACCAACCGGTCGCCGGGCTGCAGGGTGTCCTCCATCGAGCCCGAGGGCACCGTGAACGGACGGGCCACGAAGGCGTTCACCAGCAGCAGGGCCGCCAGACAGATCCCGGCCAGCAGCAGCAGGTCCCGCGAGCGCGACCGCCCGGGCTCTTCGGCGTCGGCCTCGGCGTCGGCCTCGGCCTCACCCTCGGCCACGTCACCGGGCCCGGGCTCGGGCTCGGCCCCCGCCCCTACCCCCGCCGACCGCTGCTCCGGCTCGGAAACGACCGCGGACCGCGACAGCGAGTCCGCACCGGTGGGTGCGGGACTGCCGTCGCGGTCCGCGGGTGGTTCGTGCGTGCTCATCGGGCGCAGAGCTTACCTTGCGGTGGCCCGGTCCCTCGGAGCGCTCCGGTCCCCCGGCGCGGCCGGGGGGCGGTGGATCAGCGGTCGCGCTTCTCCTTGATCTTCGCGGCCTTGCCGCGGAGGTCACGCAGGTAGTACAGCTTGGCGCGGCGAACCGCACCGCGGGTCACGACCTCGATCTTCTCGACGACCGGGGTGTGCACCGGGAAGGTGCGCTCCACGCCGACGTTGAAGCTGACCTTGCGGACGGTGAAGGTCTCACCGATGCCGGCGCCGTGGCGGCGGATGACGACGCCCTGGAAGACCTGGACACGGGAGCGGTTGCCCTCGATGACCCGGACGTGAACCTTCAGGGTGTCACCGGCACGGAAGGCCGGGATGTCGGTGCGCAGCGAGGCCGCGTCGACAGCAGCGAGCTTGTTGCTCATGTTGCTCTCCATCGCAGGCGCCACGGGCCGCCCACGGAAGTTCGTCACAATGGGGTGAGCTGCGGGCCGCATCGGCTGACGGCGATCCCCCCGTGGCGGGGGCGCCGGTCCACGCGCCCCCTACGAAAGGGGGCCAGCGACAGACAGCAGCGGCCTATTCTTCCACATCGACGGCCGTGGACCGAAATCGGCCGAGCTCCTCGTCCCAGACCAGGCCCAGTGCGTCGAGCGCCGCCCGGTCCTTCTTGTCGAAGGCGCCGTACTGCCAGCGCCCGACCAGGTCGGGCCGGTTGGCCAGAGTGCGGGCGAAGGCCTGCTCCCGCCGCCAGCGGGCGATCTTGCCGTGGTTGCCGCTGAGCAGGACGTCCGGGACGGTCCGGCCGCGCCACTCGGCGGGCTTGGTGTAGACCGGGCCCTCCAGCAGGTCGGCCATCGCGCCGGGCGCGAAGGAGTCGTCCCGGTGCGACTCGGCGTTGCCGAGCACGCCGGGCAGCAGCCGGGCGATCGCCTCGACCATCACCAGCACCGCGACCTCGCCGCCGGCCAGCACGTAGTCGCCGATCGAGGCCTCGACCACCGGCATCCGGGTGGCCGCCTCCTCGATGACCCGGCGGTCGATGCCCTCGTACCGCGCGGGGGTGAACGCCAGCCAGGGGCGCCCGGCGAGTTCCTGGGCGAGCTCCTGGGTGAACGGCCGCCCGCTGGGCGTGGGAACGACCAGGGTGGGCACCTGGCCCTCGGGGCCGCCGGCCACCACCGCGTCCAGCGCCTCACCCCACGGCTCGGGCTTCATCACCATGCCGGGGCCGCCGCCGTACGGGCTGTCGTCCACCGTGCGGTGCACGTCGTGGGTCCATCCGCGCAGGTCGTGGACGTGCACGTCCAGCTGGCCGCGGGCCCGGGCCTTGCCGACCAGCGAGATGTTCAGCGGCTCCAGGTACTCCGGGAAGATCGAGACGACGTCGATCCGCATCCCCGACTGGACGCCCGGAGTGACCGCCGCAGCGCTCTCCGGGGCGCTCTCCGGAACGGCCGCCGGGGTGTCCCCCGCTACGGCCGCCGGGGTGTCCTCCGCCACGGCCGTCGGGGCGTCCGCCGGTACGTCCGTCCGGGCGAGGTCCTGCTCCGCGCTCACTCCGACTCCTCCGGCTCCTCCGAAGAGCCGCCGGCGACCTCGGCCTCGTCGAGGTCGATCAGCCCGGGCGGCGGGGTGATCACGGCCCGCTGGTTCTCCAGGTCGATGGTCGGCACGATCTGGGTGACGAAGGGCACCAGCACCTCCGTGCCATCGGCCTTCTCCACCGTGAGCAGGTCCTGGTACGGCAGGTGGACGACCCCGGTCAGCTCGCCGACCCGGGTGCCGTCGAGCAGCACCACATCGAGGCCGACCAGCTGGTGGTCGTAGTACTCCTCCGGGTCGTCCGGACGCTCCTCCGGGTCGACCTCGGAGATCAGCAGGGTGCCCCGCAGCGCCTCCGCCGCGTTGCGGTCCTTGACGCCGGCGAAGCGCAGCAGCAGCCGACCGCTGTGCACCCGGCCGGACTCGACGGTCAGGGGCCCGGCCGAGGCCGGGTCGGTGAGCAGGACGGCACCGGGGCCGAGCCGGAGTTCCGGCTCGTCGGTGCGGACCTCGACACTGACGTCCCCCCGGATGCCGTGGGCACGGCCGATCCTGCCGACGACGAGCTGCACGGTGATCGTTCTCCTGGAGTTGCTGAGCGAGAAGACAGAGACAGAGGCTGGTGACGAAGGCTGGGTCCGGCGGCCGGAGACAGAGAAAGGCCGACCGGAACGACATGCGTCCCGGTCGGCCTCAAGCCCGACGGCTGAACGAGCAGCTGCGTCAGCGAATGTTGTCCACGTCGACCAGGTCGACCCGGACGTTGCGACCGCCGAGGGCGCCGACCACGGTGCGCAGTGCGCGCGCCGTGCGGCCACCCCGGCCGATCACCTTGCCGAGGTCATCGGGGTGCACCCGCACCTCGATGGTGTTGCCCCGACGCAGGTTGCGCGAGCGCACCTGCACCTCGTCGGGGTGCTCGACGATGCCCTTCACCAAATGGTCGAGGGCGTCCTCGATCACGATCAGGCCTCGGCGCCGGCGTCGGCCTCAGCCTCGGCCTTGTCCGACTTCTTGGCCTTCGGGGTGATGGCGACACCGGTGGTGGCGTCCTCGAAGCCGGCGACGGCCTTCGCGAACAGGTGCGAGAAGTCCTCGACCTTGGGCTCGGCGACCTTCAGCGGCTCCGGAGCCGGCAGGCCCTTGAACTTCTGCCAGTCGCCGGTCAGCTTGAGGATGGCGAGCACCGGCTCGGTCGGCTGGGCGCCGACGGACAGCCAGTACTGGGCGCGCTCGCCGTCGACCTCGATCTTCGAGGGGTTGTAGGTCGGCTGGTAGATGCCGATCTCCTCGATCGCGCGACCGTCACGCTTGGTGCGGGCGTCGGCGACGACGATGCGGTAGTGCGGGGAGCGAATCTTGCCGAGACGCTTGAGCTTGATCTTGACTGCCACGGGAGTGGATTCTCCTGGTGTTGACGTGGGTGAGGGGTCTCGCGTCCGCGTGGGGTTGCGGGGCGGTCCGCTCAAGGGACACGCCAGCCGTAGGAGAGAGGGGTCCTGCTCGGCTGCCGAGTACTCAGCTGTCCATTCTGCCATATCGGCGGCAGAGCTCTTCACCCGGCCGTCGCAGACGGAGCCGGGGAGCACCTGGACCGGAGCAGGGGGCGCCTCGGGCCGGAGCCGGGAGGCGCCTCGGACGGAGCCGAGGGACAACTGGGCCGGAGCAGGGGGAACCGCTCAGGGCTCGACCGGGAGCCCCCGCTCCCGGTCAGCCCACGGACTCACCAATGCCACCGATGCCGCCGGTGCCGATCATCCCGGCCGAGCCGACTGCCCGCACAGTCGCCGACCGGTCCCGACCCCGGATTACGCGATCTTGAACGGTTGCTGGCACGCGCCGCAAACGATGGACGCCTGGGCGAGCACCGACGGCACGACCCGGACGTTGCGCCCGCAGCCGCAGACGGCCTTGACCCGGACGCCGCCTCCGGAGGAACCGTGCCGGGCGGCCGGGCCGCGGAACGCGCGGTTGGTGCCGTCGCCGGCCACCGCTTCCTGGTGCGCGCCGAGGGCGCGGTCCAGCCGCTCGATGGTCTCGGCGTAGCGCTCCTGCGTCTCCTTGAGCATGGTCACCTGGGAGAAGCCGCTGCTGGCGTGCGGCTCGACCGGGTGCGCCAGGCCCAGCTCGGAGGCGAGCATCAGGAAGCGCCGGTTGTGGTAGCGGCCGGCCCGCGAGGTGTCCCGGATGTCCCGGGCCGCGGCCAGACCGTGGGCAGCCTCGTGGAGGAGCCGCTCGAAACCGAGCCGCGTGCCACAGGCCGAGGAGGACTCGCCGATCAGTGCCTCGGGCGAGGCCAGGTCGGGGAGGTCCTGGTGGTAGGCCTGGATGTCGCTCCAGGCGGCGGCCAGTTCGGCCGCGAGGACGAGGGGCTGTGTCGTGCTCACGCTAGACCAACGATGCAGAGTGTGCCGATGTTCCGCATGTTCCCGTTCTCCGGGAATTCCCAGGGAACTCCCAGGAATGCACGACTGCGCGCGAATTGCGCGTTCCGGATCTGAGGCAAGACCAACCCCCTGCGGGTTTCGGCCCGTCGCAACGTCGGCGGGCCTCGTGAATTCCGTCCGGAGAGCGGGCTGTCGCCCCCTGGACGTACGGCCCGTGGGCCCGTCGAAGTTGACAGGGCCACGGGCCGTACACCGTACCGCTATTCCGTTAATACCGGCAGTTGACCGGCCAGTAGGGATGTACCCTACTCGGCCCGCTCCGGCAGAGTTACCGGATTCTTACCCACCCGCATTCCGGGCAAATGTCGCCGCCGCCGGTCATTACCCGACGACGGCCGACATCGGTGGACGGCACGCGATCAGTACGCGCACGCCTGGATCACATCAGTACGCGCGTGCGACGATCGCGATATTGCCGTCCTGGTCGTCCGCCTGCGGCACCGAACCGTCGGCCGCGACGATGCAGCGCACCGTGACGCCCTGCTCGGCCAGCTTGGCCTCGCCCTCCGGGCCGAGGTCGGCCCAGGAGATCCGGGCCCAGCCGGTCGCGGCGGCCTCCACGGCCTCGTCGAGGGTCTTGACGTCGACGGTGCGGGACTCGCGGCGCTCGCGGGACTGGCGCAGCAGCAGCGCCTGGTCCTCCTCCAGGACGCCCGGCAGCAGGGCGGCCAGCGCGTCGATGGAGACCGGCTCCTTGCCGCCCGGGATGCGGCGGGCCAGCATCGCGGTGCCGTTCTCGAGGTCGCGCGGGCCGACCTCGATGCGCACCGGAACGCCCTTGAGCTCCCAGTCGACGGCGCGGCGGCCGAACGGGGTGTCGGTGCGGTCGTCGACCACGACCCGGATGCCGACGGCCTCCAGCTGGGCGCCGATCTCGCGGACCTTGGCGATGACGGCGTCGTCGCCCTTGATGGCCAGCACCACGGCCTGGACCGCGGCCAGGCGCGGGGGCACCCGCAGGCCGTTGTCGTCGCCGTGGGACATGATCAGGCCGCCGACCATGCGGGTCGAGACGCCCCAGGAGGTCTGCCAGACGTACTCGCGCTCGGCGCCCTGCAGCTGGTAGGTGGTGTTGAACGCCTTGGCGAAGTTCTGGCCCAGCTCGTGGCTGGTGCCCATCTGCAGCGCCTTGCCGTCACCCATCATGCCTTCGAGGGTGAGGGTGTTGATGGCGCCGGCGAAGCGCTCCTTGGCGGTCTTGCGGCCGAGCACGACGTCGATGCCGAGCACGTTGGTCATGAAGTCGCCGTAGACCTGGGTGTGGATCATCGACGCGTACGCACGGGCGTCCTCGTAGGTGGCGTGGGCGGTGTGGCCCTCCTGCCAGAGGAACTCGGTGGTGCGCAGGAAGACGCGCGGGCGGAGCTCCCAACGGACCACGTTGGCCCACTGGTTGATCAGCAGGGGCAGGTCGCGGTGGCTCTGCACCCACTTCGAGAAGTACTCGTTGATGATGGTCTCGGAGGTCGGCCGGACGACGACCGGCTCCTCCAGCTGCTTGCCGCCGCCGTGGGTGACCACCGCGAGCTCGGGCGCGAAGCCCTCGACGTGCTCGGCTTCCTTCGTCAGGTAGGACTGCGGGATGAACATCGGGAAGTAGGCGTTCTGGGCGCCCGCCTTCTTGATGCGCGCGTCCATCTCCTGCTGCATCCGCTCCCACAGGCCGTAGCCGTACGGTCGGATGACCATGGTGCCGCGCACCGGACCGTTGTCGGCCAGCTCGGCCTTGTTGATGAGGTCCTGGTACCAGCGCGGGAAGTCTTCCGCCTGAGGGGTGAGAACGGGTGCCTTAGCCATGGGCGGAATGGTACGGGGATCGGCCCCCTCACTTCGAATCGGTATCACACCGATGAGGGGGTGAGGACACCCTCAGTCGTGGCACACCGACCGCGGGCCGCCCGCAGGGGGCGCACGACCGCGACACGCGCGCACCACCCCGCACCCCTCTGGACGCCGGGCCCGACCCGCTGTTCGCTGGAGTGGGGCGGGACTTTGGGGGAGCCGTAGCTGCACACCGAAGGACCGGATGGGAGGCCGCGATGGCTTCAGCTCGGACGACCGGCACGACCGCACGACCAGGGACCGCACGACCAGGGGCCGCACGACCGGCGGGCGCACAACCGACCGGCGCACGACCGCACCACCCCCCGCAGGAGGCCGCGGGGCCCGCGCGGGCGCGCGACTGGGCGGAGATCCAGGAGCGCATGCTGGTGCCGCTCTACGAGGCGGTCTACGACCGCCTGGAGGTCGGTCCGGCGAGCAGCGTGCTGGGCCTGGGCTGCCGGTCCGGGCTGGCCCTGCTGCTGGCCGCCGGACGGGGCGCCCAGGTCGCCGGGCAGGAGCCGCGGGACGAGCTGCGCGAGCTGGCCCGGGGCCGTCGGCTGCGGGTGTGCGCGGGGGCCCGGCCGGCCGCCGCCGTCCCCCGCTCGGCCCATTCGCTGGTGACGGTCTTCGACCAGTTGCCCGGCTCCGCCGAGCCCGGGCCGGTGGTCGCCGAGGCGGCCCGGCTCACCCTCCCGGGCGGGCACGTGGTGCTCGCCGCCTGGGGACCGCCGGAGCGCTGCGAGAGCGCCCCGGTGCTGGACGCCGCCCGCCGGACGGCCGGGCGGGCCACCGCGCGCGACCCCTTCGAACTGAGCGCGCCGGGAGCGCTGGAGGACCTGCTGCCCCCGGCCGGCCTGCGTCCGGCCGGCAGCGGCCGGGTGAGCTGCCCGTTCGCCTACCCGGACCTCGACAGCGCGGTGCGCGGCCTGCTCTCCACCGGACTGTTCGAGGCGGCCGAGGAGTTCTCCGGCGCCCCGCTGGTGGCCAAGGAGCTGGAGGAGGCGCTGCAGCCGTACCTGCGCCCGGACGGCTCCGTCCGGATGGAGAACGTCTTCCGCTACCTGGTCGCCGAGCGGCCCCGCTGATCGCGGGCGGCCCGCCGGAGGCCCGTCGGCCCCTCCGATGTGCCCCACTGATGTGCCCCGCGAAAACCGGGGGCGGCCGCCCCCCCCGCGGGCGCCCCCCGTTCCCCCCCTCCCGCCTCCCTTTCTGAGGCATTCCCCCGCACCCCCGAGAACCGGGAGGAGTCCCTCCTGGCCAAGGTCTCCG